>PWUB01000230.1 GCA_003563755.1 Clostridia bacterium | reverse complement strand
GTTTGAGACCACCTACTGTCTCAATGTACTCCCAGTGATCGGCAACGGAATGGATGTGACGCCCCAGAAACTCCTGCAGGGTGGACGGATCCCTGTCGGCCCGGAGCCATTCACGAAGATGATCTTCATCGCTGTAGTAAAGGTACGGCATGTTACCGGGGTAGGAACCGTACGGTACTTCGATGACCGCATCGACCAGGTAGCCGGGAATCACCGTTCGGTGCGGCCTACGGCGGATTTCGTCCTCCGGTATTATCCGTTCCGTGGTGATTATCAGGTGTCGGGATGCCATGGCAAGGTCTCGGTCAGACACGGTGATGCCTTCAATCCAACAGTTGCCGGCCGCGTCCGCAGCGTGCACGTGGATGATCCCCACGTCAGGATACAATGCGGGGACCGCCAGGTACAGCTTGTCGGTGAAAGGACAGGTGATCTGTACCGCCGCGCTGTACCTGGCGGTGTCCGTGCCCAGCATCGTGCGGATCGGCAGGAAAGACACTCCCATGGCAGCGGCCCTGTATCTCCAGGCCAGGGCAGCATTGGTCCACTCAGTGGTCTCGATGCGCCCGCTTTCGAACGCTCTTCTGGCAGCAGCGGACAGGCCGCGCGCCTCGAGTCCCACAACGTAGGCGATGTCACAGCGGTTGAGGCAGTCACCTGCCACGAGGATCTGACAGTCGTGGGTTGCGGTGTGGCCCGAGAGACCCAGGTTTCGTCGTCCCTGGCGCACGATCTCGTGCAGAACGGCGGTGGGTATGCGGTTGGTACCGAACCCGCCCACTGCGAGGTAGTCTCCGTCGTCTATGTAGTCCTTTACGGCTTCCCTTACGGTCGTCAGCTTATCCCCGGTGCCCTGAGCCTTCTTCCGGCGGAAGAAACTGCGAGCAGCATCCGGATCAGGATCGGTGAACAGCCGTCCCTCGCCGAAGCTGCGGTCTCGGGAGTTCTGCACAGCAATCACCACCCAGTTAGGTGTACTTGCTTCAATTATACAGTTCCGTCGGTCATCGGAAGAACTCCGGGGATTCAGCTGTTAGCCGTGTATGACGGCAATCTCGGTGGTGACGGAACTTATATGCAGCTTTACCGTCATATTCTTGACTGCAGGACAGGCGCGAGGCACAGTTGATAGATGCCGAGAACACCATGGGAGGAATGGTATGTGGCGCAGAGTTTTGGCAGCGGTGGTCGTCCTGGCCGTAGTGGTCGGGGGTCTCATGTATGCTCGGGACATCCTGCTCGGGGCGGATGAGGATGCCGACCATGAACCAGTATACGCTACGGCAGAGGTGGCCCGTCAGGATCTGACGGTGTCGATAGAGGGATTCGGTAACCTCAATCCCCTGTGGTCAAACCAGATCACCGCCGAGGCGGGAGGATACCTTCAAAGCATCGAGGTGCAGCAGGGGGATGAGGTGGTCGAAGGCCAGCTGATCGCCCGCCTGACCAACGAGGACCTGGACCGGGAGGCCCGCACCGGTGAGCGGGAGCTTCGGGAGGCAATGAGAAACCTGGCGATGGTACTCGGCGTGGGAGAGGCTGAGGTACTCAGTGTGTCCCCGGACCGCGGGATCAACCTGGTGGCCCCCATATCGGGAAGACTGACCGCACTGTACGTGGATGAAAATGAGAGGGTCCAACGGGATGCACCCGTGGCACGGATCGTGGACGATTCGGTGATCCAGGTGATCGGCGAGTTCACCGTAGCCGAGATGACCCACGTTGAGGAGGATATGCAGGTGGATCTCAGGGCTGACGAGTTCGCTGGAACCATCACTGGGGTGGTTTCTGATGCCAGCCCCGTACCCATACCCAGGGATGATCACTATGTCCATGAGGTCATCATCGAGGCTGAGAATCCGGGTCTGCTACGCCCTGGCCAGCAGGTAGACATCGTGGGTACGGGGTTCACCGTTTCCGGAGCGATCCGCGGCTTCAGGGAGGAATCGGTTCTCTGGTCTCACGCCGAAGGCACCGTCGTCGATGTGGGGGTGAGAGAATGGCAATACGTGCAGGAGGGCGATGCCGTGGCGCGCCTCGGCGGTGCTGACACGAGCCGTTTCATCGCTGACCAGCAGGCAGAAATTCGCAGACTGCACGAGGAGCTGAATTCCGTCAGGAACAAGCTGGAGGGGTTGACCGTCAGGTCACCGATTGACGGGCAGGTGGCGTGGGCCATCCCGGAGAGCGGTCAGCAGCTGGCGCCCGGAACGGGCATTGCTCATGTCATCGACAACAGCAGGATGTCAGTGATGATCGAGGTGGACGAGATCGACGTCATCCACATAGAGCAGGGAATGGAGGCGAGGGCGACGGTGGATGCCTTCCCCGGGGAGGAATTTGCCGCGCAGGTGATGAGGACGGACATGATGGGACATGAGCAGGACGGTATCACCCGATACCGTGTGCATCTCGAGGTGCAGGATACCCAGAGGGTACGCCCGGGGATGACAGCCACCGTGTCGATCTTCGTAGGGCGCAGTGAGAATGCCCTCGTGGTTCCCATCGAGGCCGTATACGCCGAGGAGGGCCGGGCCATGGTTGAGGTCATGCGCGATGGACGCCCACAACCCGTTGCCGTGGAGCTGGGGATCGTCAGCTCACGTTACGCTGAGATCTTGGAGGGTCTCGGTGAGGGTGACGTGGTGATAACTGGTCGGGGGGATGATGCGCTGGAGGACGAGGGTATCGACACTGATGAGGAGGAGATGCCTCCCGTGATAAGGCCGGGGGCAGGATGAACATGAAGGATACACATGGGGTTACAAGGAACAGGAGCTGGTTCATCAGGGGCTTCTTCGGGCTTCAGACGGCCCTGGGTGGAGTCCTCACCCACAAGCTGAGAAGCTCCCTCACCGTGCTCGGAGTCGCCATCGGCGTGGCATCCCTCATCGTTCTTCTGGCCATCGGCCACGGGGCGAGGGCCGCCGTCGCTGAACAGTTCGAAAGCCTCGGTACCAACCTGATAAAGGTGGCCTCTCACCGCTGGGATATCAGGCTGACAGTCAGTGATCCTGATGAACTGGTGCAACGTGTACCGACTCTGACTGCGGGAATGCCGCTTTTGCGCGGTGAGGACGTGCAGCTGAAGTACCGGCGCTTGGTAACCAGTGCTACCATGATCGGGGTAACGGGGGACTTTCCCGAGGTACGTGATCACGACATGCTGGCAGGACGGTTCTTCTCAGAACTACACGTACAGGAGCGGATGCGGGTTGCCATCCTCGGGCACGATGCCTGGCGGAGGATATTCGGCAGTGTCAACCCCGTGGGCGAGCACCTTTACCTCGACGGTCAACGATTCACGATCATCGGGGTCCTCGAGCCCAAGGGTGTGGGGATGGCCCACGATATCGACAGCCAGATAGTGGTGCCCATCACCGCCGCACAGCGGGTTCTTCTCACGGGTCGAGTCGATGAATTGTGGCTGAAGGCAGCCGACTCCCGTTCGGTGGATCCCGCCCTCCTGCAGACCAGTCGCATTCTCCGCCATCAGTTCAATATAAGGGACAGTGATGGGACGGGTACGAATGGTCAGAGGACGGAACCTATGCCTATGCCCATGCCGCAAAGGCCGGGCGAGTTTCGTCCTCCGTATCCCGGTATGCCCACTGACCCGGAAGGGCCACCCCTGACCATCACCAGTCTCAATGCCCTCGTACAGGAGGCAGGTGAGGCAAGCAGGGTGATGACCATGATGCTGGCGGGCATCGCCTCCGTGGCGCTGCTGGTCGGGGGTTTAGGTATCATGAACATCATGCTGGTATCCGTGGCAGAGAGAACCCGGGAGATAGGTATCCGTAAGAGCCTCGGTGCTCACCCTGCAGACCTGGTATATCAGTTCATGGTTGAAGCCCTGGTTCTCAGTGTTCTGGGAGGAGCTGTCGGCATCGCTTTCGGCCGGACCGGTGTCCTGCTGGCGTCGCGGTACGGCCTGGAGACCCTGGTTACGCTGGAGACCTTCACCGTGGCTTTCGGGGCTGCGGCCGGTGTGGGGATCTTGTTCGGCGTCTACCCTGCCTACGTTGCTGCCCAGCTGGAGCCTGTCGAGGCGCTTCGTCATAGGTGAGGACTTCCCGGGGAGCCGGCAATGGAGGTGCTTCCCGGGAAGGCCGATGCCTGGTGCCCGCGAGCGGGGTTGACGACAATACGGGAGGCTGGGCAGCCTTCGCTGATCCTCCGATCGCGGCGGCTGGACCGCCTGGGATTAATCATGCCTTCGATGCCCTCCACAGGTCCAAAAGCTCCTGCTCCCGTACCGGGTCCAATCCCGCCTTCCAATCCCTCTCACCACCGGCTTTCAGCCATCGCAGGGTATCAACCACCGTGTCTGACAGGGGGCGGAAGGTGAGTCCCGCCGCGACCGCCCGCTCGATGCTCACCTGCATCAGTCCCCCTGAGCCGCTCGAGCCCGGCATCCACAGTGGTACCTCCGTCCACGGGCTGACTCCCCGGTCCAGGAGAAATTCTCCGGGCACCCAGGTGAAGCTGGCCCCGGATCCCGCGGCCTCCCTGCAGGTTTCAAAAAGTGAGCCGAGGTCCAGGGGCTCCTCCGGTCCGGTCGCGTTGTACACTCCCGTTGTACTCTCCTCGACCGAGCGGACCGTCCATTCGGCGAGGTCCCTCACGTCGATCACCTGCACGGGATGGCGGGGCGACTCTGGGGCCAACACCTCGCCGCCGAGGGCGATGCGGTGCGGCCAGTAGCTGAACCTGTCGGTTGGGTCGTGGGGTCCGACGATGAGACCGGGCCGGATGATGAGTGCGCGGTCAACAAACACTTCATCGACCACTCTCTCGCAGAGGGCCTTGAGGGGACCGTAGGTCTCTCCATTTATCTCTTCCACAGTTTCGTCATCCAGCTCATCCACGGGGTGGGATTCATCGATGCCGGCATCGCTGACATCGGCGTACACGGAGATGGAGGATATGAAGGTGTAGTGGCCACAATTCTCGGCTAAAAGCCGGGTTGAATCAGCCACCACCCGGGGAATGTAGCCGCTGGTATCGATGACAGCGTCCCATTGACCGTCCTGCAGAGCCCCCAGGCATCCATCCCTGTCACCGTAAAGCTTCACCGCGCTGGCAAAAAGGTCAGGATTCTGTTTCCCGCGGTGAAACAGGGTCACGTGGTGCCCTCGCTGCAGGGCACAGGCAGCTATGTGTCTTCCCAGAAAAACTGTTCCTCCGAGAAGCAAGAGATTCATGTTCCGGTTCCTCCCTCAGGTGCGGCTGTGATCGTGGCCGGTTCGAATGAGCTGACGGTGGGCGCTGCAGCAGGTGTCAGTCGAGTCGCCCCTTCTGCGAAAGCACCACCGCACACAGGATTGAGGCAACCCTGGATGCAGCTACGTCCACCCTCGAGTGGACGATGATCGGTGTTGCCGTACCGACGAGTATGAATAGTGTGTACCAGGACGTCACCCAACTCGCCCGCTTCGGCCGCCTCCTTCACGAGCCTCCCTTCCACCGTGGCAGGCATTCGCTCGTTCACCTTCTCCACCGCGGCCAGCACGGATGCCCACTGTGTTCAGGGTACACCGGGTTACCCCGCATCTGTCGCAAGGATGGGATTCCGAACAGAGCCCAGATCCATGGATTCTGAGAGGGCCCTGAGGATGTCTTCATCATCATCCGGTGCTGCCACGCCCAGCTTCCGGGGTTGGTTGCCCTGCGCTTCAGCACCTGACCCAGGACGGTAAACTCCCTCCATGATTGCCCTCTGGGTCGTGAATCCGGGTTCTCTGATCCATCTTCCTCCGCTAACGATACACTTTCGGTTTTTCTTCATCCCCGAGGACGCGTAGGGCTCCAAGGGCCAGAGCCTCCATTTCCCGTTCCCCTGGTACCACGGCGATCGGCGCGAAAGCTGAAACACGTGCTTGTATCCAACCCATGAGACGCTTGCTGTGGGCCATTCCGCCGGTAAAGATGATGCGATCAACCTCACCCATCAGCACCGCGC
>PWUB01000166.1 GCA_003563755.1 Clostridia bacterium | reverse complement strand
CCGACATCGTGAGGCTGGGTGATGCGAGCGTGGCCCGCCTGGCAGCTCCCTACCTCTCCGAGAACGTGGGCGGCCACGGGCAGAACAGCGTCGGAGAAACCATACACTACGCCCGGCAGGGATATGATGGGGTGGTGCAGCTGGCCCCCTTCTCGTGCATTCCCGAGATAGTGGCAAAGAGCATAATGCCCGCCCTCAGCCGGGACCTCGGCATCCCCGTCCTCACTCTGTTCATCGATGAGCAGACGGGCAGGGGCGGGGTGGAGACGCGCCTCGAGGCCTTCGTGGATCTTCTCAGGGCCAGGAGGCGCCGGGCAGCACAGGGGGGATAACGTGCAGGTATACCTGGGAGTGGATGTGGGATCCGTCAGCACCAACGTAGTCGTGATGAACGACGACATGGAGGTCGTCCGATCATCATACCTCCGAACCAGGGGTAGGCCCATCAACGCCATACAGGAGGGGCTGATGGAGGTGGATGACGGCACCCTCGACATGGATGTCGTGGGTGTGGCGGCCACCGGCAGCGGGCGCACCCTGGCCGGAGCCATACTGGGTGCGGACCTGGTGAAGAACGAGATCACCACTCACGCCGTGGCGTCCCTGAGCCTCGTACCCGATGTCCGGACGGTCATCGAGATCGGAGGGCAGGACTCCAAGCTGATCATCCTGCACGACGGTGTGGTGGTCGATTTCGCCATGAACACCGTGTGCGCTGCGGGAACAGGGTCCTTTCTGGATCACCAGGCCGCCCGTCTCGGGCTGCCGATCGAGGAGTTCGGTGATCACGCCCTGCAGAGCACTTCCCCGGTCAGGATCGCGGGGCGGTGCTCCGTGTTCGCTGAATCTGACATGGTCCACAAGCAGCAGCTGGGACACGACCTTCCCGACATCATAGCCGGGCTCTGCGAGGCCCTGGTGAGAAACTACCTGAACAACGTCGGAAAGGGAAAGGAAATGCTGGCCCCGGTGATGTTCCAGGGTGGAGTCGCGGCCAACGACGGCATGAAGCAGGCCTTCGAGAAGGCTCTTGAAACTCCGGTCATCATACCATCCTACTACGACTTGATGGGTGCCGTTGGTGCCGCCCTGCTGGTCCGGGAAGCCGTTCACAGGGAAGGCCTGACCGCGACGTCCTTCCGCGGATTCGAGATAGCCACCCACCAGTACCGGACCCGGAGCTTCCTCTGCGACGGCTGTGCCAACGGCTGCGAGATTGCCAACATCATCCTGGATGAAAGCATAGTGGCCAGGTGGGGTGGCCGCTGCGACCGCTGGGAAAGGATGGGCGGTGAGAGGGACCGTTCACTGAGCCACGCTTCGTACGAGTGAAAGCCCGTGGTCCGGCGGCCGGCACAGCTTCGGCTGCCCGCTCAGTCCAATACGCGACGGATCGCAGGATGCATCCTCGGGCGGCCTATACTGGTGATCCCTCTCCCTTCGAACAGCCGGCTGGGGGATCCAGGCCCCTTGCTGGGAATCCTCACGGGGGGCCGGCTCAGGAGCCGGGCGGTAGGCTGTAGACAACGTCGCCATGGGCATCCAGGAACGCGATCCTGGGGGTATCATCCTCGTCGATGACCATTCGGATTCTTTCCTGTCCGGTTCTGTCACTCAGGCGGACCGACACATCCCCGTTCAGGCCCTTACCCAGAAAGATTCTTCTGTGCCCCCCCTGCAGCGTCTCCAGGCGTTTGTCCTTTTCCGGGCCGTCCTGCATCTTCTGAACATCCATCATGAGCGAGACGAACTCGGGAAGGGGTGTGTCGGGCCTGTCAAAGATGTTCAGACCGTATTCCCGCTCGCCGTTATGCTCCGACACGGCCAGCTGCACCAGTTGGTCCTGCTTGTACTGGTCGAAGGTCAGGGACAGATCAGACTCATATTCTCCGTTGTCTTTCTTCTCGCTGCCGAAAACCAGCCCCCCGCATTCATCGCCCTCGCCGTTGTAGAAGATCATCCCGGATATGTTGAGGCCCTCCCTGTGGCCCGGCAGTACTACCTGTCCGTCCATTATGCCTGCTGGAATATTGTCACTGTTGAACAGCGTCATCTTCACAGTACCGTCTTTCTCCACGATGTTAAGTCTCTGCACATCAAGGCTGGTGAATGCCTCGTTGCCATCCTGCATCGTGCTCTCTCCCTTCTCTTTCCCCCTGGGTCCCGCTCCCCGCAGCCGCGGGATCCCCCGACATCCCGGCGGGCAGCGGCCAGCCGCCAGTCATCCGTTCCCGGAGGAAAGCGAAAATGCGCCTTGATCTCCCAGGGTGTAAGGGCATCCTCCTCCCGGGCCACGTGTGCGTTGTGAATCACCAGGGGCAGCCCCTCCCGGTTCGTGCGGTACTACCCCAGCGTGCAGGTTCCCGTTGGGAAAACGCCAGAACACTATGTCACCGTGCCTGCACAAAGGCCTGAACCGCACCACCTTTCTTCACGTCACCGCCTCAGCAACCCCTACCCACCGGGCATACATCCTGGCAGCGACGGCACATCAGGAAGGCATCGGCGGTGAGCTCAGGTGAGTACCGGTCAAGCATGTCGGCATACTCCCGGTCGTCGGGACCCAGGAGGCGCTGGTGCACCAGGCATTTTGGGGTATCGATGCGGTAGGGTGTGAGGGCTCCCGTCGGGCACTCGTCCAGGCAGAGTGTGCAGCTGCCGCATGTATCCTCCTTCAGTTCCTCATCGTACGCCAGGGCGGCGTCGGTCAGTATGCTCTCCAACCGGAAGTGGGGTCCCACCTCGGGGTTGATGATGAGGGAGCTCTTTCCGAAACACCCCATCCCGGCGAGGCGGGCCATGTGCTTGTGGGACAGATGAGAGTGCTCGATGTGAGTCCGAAAGCCCATCTCCCGTACGTGCTCCGCGAGACGGTGCGTGTCCAGTTCCAGGGGCTTGTAGCCGATGTAGTTCCACTGTCCCTTACGCTTGACGGCCAGGTCAACGGCGGGGCCGAAGCATACCTCTCCCAGTACGATGATCGAGCGGGCGCCGGGCAGGTACTCCCGGGGGCTCTTGTGAGCCGACCAGGCGTCCCAGTTGACTTCGAGTCCCGAGAACTCTTCCATCGCCTCGGCGGGGATGAACCCTATCATGTCCACGTTCAGTTCGCACGCCTTCTCCCTGATCTCGTCCGTCAGCTGGGTGGTATCGGACATGTTTTTCGCCTCCCTGAGGGCACCTTCCCCAAGACCCATCCGACTTCCTGCCACCGGAGTCCTTGTCTGGGGCGGGCTGGGGGGGGGGGACCCGGCCCCGGTGCCCATGGAGGATTCACCGGCCCTCCGCAGAACTCCGAGAGAAGGAGTGGAGAGCCCCCACGTGAGTTCCGCCGCGGTGGACCGGGGGCACATCCGCGAACAGAACCGGCCCCCCGTCGCAGGCGGGGGCCGCGGGAAGCGAGTTGACCCACATGACAGCGAAGAAGGATTACCGGCTGTTCACCGAGGAAGTGCCCATGCGAGACGGCGTGAAGCTGGCCACCGATGTGTATCTTCCGGGGGAGGATGCCGACAGCTGGCCGACGATATTGATAAGGACTCCCTACGACAGGACGGGTGAGGTCCTGGTGGGGGTCGCCGAGTACTTCACCCGGGCGGGCTACGCTATGGTGATCCAGGACGTGCGCGGCCGCTACTCGTCCGCCGGGGAGTTCGAGCCCTTCGTCAACGAGGCCGATGACGGACGCGACTGCATCGCGTGGGTGGGAGAGCAGGCGTGGTGTGACGGTCGGGTCGGCACCATGGGAACGTCGTACTTGGCCCAGACCCAGGCTAGCATGGCGATCACCGACCCGCCGTATCTGGCCTCGCAGTACATCAGCCAGGGCTACTGCAGCTACCACCGCAGCCGCAGCCGGCGCGGGGGAGCCTTCGAAAACCACCGCCTGAACTGGCTTTTGCGCATGGCTGCCACCAGTCCCGAGGCATCGAAAGACCCGGTGCTCAGGGAGGCCCTCGAGGAGATGCGAGCGGGCCTCATGGACTGGCTGAAGGAGGGATATCCCATACGCCCCGGGCTGACCCCCCTCTCTCAACTGCCCAGCTACGAGCGCACCCTCATGAACTACATGACCCGGGGTCAGCTGGACGGGTTCTGGGCGAACCCCGGAGTAAACCTCGAGCCCTACTTCGACGACTACAAGGACGTGCCGGTGACCTGGCTGGGGAGCTGGTACGACGGCTACACCCTGGAGACGCCGCGGCTGTACCAGGAGTTGTCCCGCCGGTTGGACTCGCCCCAGCGGCTGATCATGGGACCCTGGATTCACGGCATGGGGGCGGAGGGGCGCACCTTCTCCGGGGACGTGGATTTCGGCGAGGAAGCGGTCTTTGCGTCCCTCGAGGAACGCAGGCGCTGGTTCGACCACACCCTCAGGGGAGAGGACAACGGCGCCGACGGGGACGACCCGGTCCGCATCTTCGTGATGGGCGGTGGCACAGGCCGCAGGCTCCCGGACGGCAGGATGGATCACGGTGGAACGTGGCGTGATGAAAAAGACTGGCCCCTGGCCCGGGTCCGGGATACCGACCACTACCTGCATCCCGACGGCACCCTCTCCCTCGAAGGGACGGCAGGGGAGCATCCCCCCCTGACCTACGACTTCGACCCGACAGATCCCGTCCCCTCCACCAGCGCCGCCGGCCAGACCATCTTCGAATCCGGCGGAGGGGGCTACGACCAGCGGCAGGATCCCACCACCGGGGTGGGCGACAGCCGGCTGCCCCTTTCGGCGCGCCGGGATGTCCTGGTGTTTTCGACCCCTCCCCTCAAGGAGGATACCGAGATCACGGGCCCCATCGAGGTAGTGTTGCACGTTTCTTCGTCGGCGCCGGACACGGATTTCACCGTTAAGCTGATAGACGAGTACCCGCCCAACGCAGACTATCCCCAGGGATATGCCCTGGAGCTGTCCTACACGCTGCAGCGGTGCCGCTACCGGAACGGTTACGACTCCGAGGAGATGATGACGCCGGGGGAGGTGTACGAACTGAAGTTTCCCCTGCCTCCGACGAGCAACCTGTTCTGTGCGGGGCACAGGATCAGGGTCGATGTTTCCAGCAGCAACTGGCCGAAGTACGAGGTCAACCCGAACACGGCGGAGCCTGTGGGCCGGCACCGCTGCCTGCAGGTGGCGAGAAACAGCCTGTTCTGTGATAGGCAGCACCCGTCGCGGGTGGTGCTGCCGGTGATACCGCGGGCCTGACGGCGGCGCAGCGGGGCTATCAGCACGCATACCAACTGAGGGGGGTGTGGGAGTGTCTCTATCCATCCTGGGCCGCATTCTACTGCTCGGGCTGCTCGCCGTCCTGGTGCTGCCGCTGCTGCTGACCCTGCCCCCCGTCGCCGGGACCGTGGCTCCCGAGGAGCTCGCCCCGCCCGGATCCTTGTTCATCGATGCTCAAGGGGTGCCCACCCACTGCACGGTCACCGGGGAGGGAGAGCCCGCCCTGGTACTGCTGCACGGTTTCGGGGGGAGCCTGCTGAGCTGGGGGGAGGTTCTCGAGCCCCTGGGAAGGGTCGCGATGACCGCCGCCTACGACAGGCCGGGATTCGGCCTGACTCACAGGCCGCCCCGGGGGGAGGGGCCACCAAACCTGTATTCCCCGCAGGGTGCCGTCGATCACCTGGTGGCGGTCATGGATGCCCTCGGTGTGGGGGAGGCGGTCCTGGTGGGTCACTCGGCCGGCGGCTCAGTGGCCCTGCATGCGGCGAGCCTGCACCCCGGGCGCATTCGGGCCCTGGTGCTCGTGGCCCCCGCCGCCCACCGCGCACCGGCGGTGCCGGGGCTGGTCCGACCCCTCCTGGGGACGCCCCACCTCGACCTTGTCGGACGGCTGGCGCTCAGGTACATCGCCCCGAGGATGGTGACACCCCTGCTGAGGCGTGCCTGGTACGACGAGGAGAGGATCACCGACGAGGTACTCGAGCGTTACACGAGGCCCCTGGGTGCCCACGACTGGGACAGGGGCCTGTGGGAGTTCGTCAGAAGCTCGGCTG
>PWUB01000088.1 GCA_003563755.1 Clostridia bacterium | reverse complement strand
TGCCAGCAGTCAGAAGAATGATATAATGGAATGGGTGGACGATGTGCAGAGGGAGAGAGGGCTGCAGCCGGGCAGCCCTCCCCAGTGGGTAGCTCACGCGCCTATACCTCTTCGCCGTCGTCCGCCTTCAATTCCCTGATACGTCGTTCTATCGCTTCCGCCTCTTCCCGCAGGGTCTTTGCGTAATCCTTCAGTGCATCTTCGCGCTCCTCGCCGGAGAGGCGTGGCGGTGCGAACCCCCGCTGCCAACCCGGGATCCCGGTGGCTCTGTATACGTTGCGCCACCCTCGCCCGCGACCGCGACCGACTCCTCCCGAACCGCGGACTGCAAAGCCAGGCCTCTCGTGACCAGCGCAGGGACCGAGTCCCCGCCCGGTGAGGGGGCCGCGACCCTCCGGACCGCGTGCATCTCCTCTGGGCATCTCACACACCTCCTCACGCTGAAGTATCATTCGTGGTCCCTGCAGCCTCACCCGACACCTCGGTGCACCGGCGGCAGAAGCCGAAAAACACCAGGGACTGATCCAGGACCTCAAATTGGTCTTCCACCCGAAGTATGGTGTTGATGTTGTCGAGTGCCGGGCAAGCCGCTTCCTTCAGGTCACCACACTGAACACACACCAGGTGGCAGTGCGGTGATGGATCCAAACCCTCGAATTCATACCTGGAGACACCGTCACCGACATCGAGTCTTCTGATCAAACCCACCTGTTCCAGTACCATCAGGCTGCGGTACACCGTGGAAAGGCCCATCTGGCCGTGCTCTGCCTGGACCTCATCGTATATTTCCTCGGCGGTAAAATGGTGCCGGGGATGCCGAGCCATGACCTCGAAGACCACGGCGCGCTGGGGCGTCAGCCGGTAGTTCTCGTTGTGCAGCCTCGTTTTCACTTCCCCGAGCAGATCCTGCACGACATTCACCTCCGTCTGTCACGCCGCCGCCCCCTCCGCCGGTGACGATGGCCGCCCGGGGCAGCCCGGACCACGCTCGGGCTCTGGCATTCGGGACACACTGGCTCGCGGGCCCCGTCGTCCTGCCACACGTGGCCGCATTTTCGGCAGTGGTGCCGCCCCATCAGGCGGTAGCTTCCTCCCTCGATCCTGATCGCAGCCCCTTCCGTCAGAGCCCTGGCCACCTTGCCGTGAGCAGATCGCAGTATGCGGTGGAACGTGGGACGGGAAACCTCCATGCGCTCCGCGCAGGCCTCATGGTCCAGACCCATCCTGTCCTTCAACCTCAGGGCCTCCAACTCGTCGATGCTGAGAGTGATCTCATCCAGCTCCGACAGCGGGACTCCCGGAGGCTTGAAGTAGTTACAGGACGGGAGGAACTCTACTGTTCGCTTCTTCGGCGGCCTGGGCATCGGCCACTCCTTTCTGAACATATGTTCATTATCCACCTTCATGTTAAACCGGCACGGGTATCATGTCAAGGGAAGCTCCGCAAGGCTCATGAAGCCTCCTTCAGCTGGTGAATCAACCGTTGGGTGAGCTCCTCGATGGCCGATCCCGCGGCCGAACCCGGGGTGTCAACGAAGAGAGCCGCCCCTTCTTTTTCAACACCGCCCTCCGGGTCCATCGGAACCTCCGCCAGAAGGGGCACTCCCAGCATCGCCGCCAGCCGCGCTCCGCCCCCCCTTCCGAAGGGGTATATGGTCTCCCCACATCCGGGGCACGCCAGGTGCGACATGTTCTCCACCACACCTGCCAGCTGCATGTTGGTGCTTGCAGCCATGTTACCCGCCCTACCCGCGACGTTCACCGACGAAGGTCCGGGCAGCGTGACCAACAGCAGCGAGGCCCCCGGCAGCCGCTGTGCCACGCTCAGAGGCACATCCCCGGTCCCCGGGGGGAGGTCTATCACAAGGTAGTCGAGGTCGTCACTCCACAACACATCATCGGTGAACTGCTCTATGGCCTTCATGAGCAGCGGCCCCCGCCAGATCACCGGTGTGGTTTCATCGACGAAGAAGCCCATGCTCATCACCTGCAGTCCGTGCGAGACCAGCGGGTGAATTCCATCCTCATCAGCAGCCGGGCGCCCCTCGATTCCCAAAAGCCTCGGGATGGAGAAACCGTGTATGTCCGCATCCATGACCCCAACCTTTCGTCCTCTCTTCCCGAGAGACCGGGCCAGGTTTGCAGCCATTGTCGATTTCCCTACTCCTCCCTTTCCGCTCGCCACCGCTATGATCGCTGTCTCACCATCAGGATCCATCAGTCTTGATCGCGACATCACTTCATCCTTCTTTCCGTGTACCTCTCTGGATCACTCCATGACTCGCAGCAGCTCGCGCCACAACCGTTTCAGGCTCTCAGCTGCGGGGCCGCGGCTGAACTCGACCACGGTCTCACCCTGCATGAGGGCGCGGGTAACATCGGGATCATGGGGTATGTACCCGGACACGATGCCGCTGCAAGCCGACTCGATCCGTCGGGTGCATTCAGGATCAATGTCGTGGCGGTTAACGCACACCCTTGCGGGCACATCGAAGTGCCTGCAGAGGTCCAACACGCGCAGCAGGTCATGCAGCCCTGATACCGAGGGCTCCGTGACCACCAGGACGCAGGAAGCTGCCGACAGACAGGCGATCACGGGACAGCCCGTTCCCGGGGGACCGTCGACCAGGATCAGTCCCGCACCGATGGTGTTCCCCAGCTTCCGGGCCTCCTCCTTGACCTTACTTACCAGTTTGCCCGAGTTTCCCTCACCGATGTTGAGGCGTGCGTGGACCATCGGCCCGTATCGTGTACCGGAGGAATACCAGTGACCCGACGGCACCGGGTGCATTGACACCGCCTCCTCGGGACACACCAGCTCACAGAATCCGCAGCCCTCGCACGCCAGGACGTCTACCCACGGGTCAGCCGAGATGGCTCCAAATCGGCAGTGTTCGGCACAGACACCGCAGTGAGAGCAGCGCTCTGGGTTCACCGCTGCCTTCACCGAGGCCGTGAACTCGTGCTCCTCGAGTTTCTCTGGCTGAAGGAGAAAATGCAGGTTGGGTGCATCAACGTCGCAGTCTGCCACCACTGTTGTCCCGTCGGCGAGGGCGGCGAAGGCGGCGGTAATCGAGGTCTTCCCGGTCCCACCCTTGCCGCTGATGACCACGAGTTCCTTCACTTCAGTGACCTCCCTGCACGCTCTGCATGACCTCACCCGCCAGCTCGAAGAACGCTTTCTCCCACCGCGGCACTTCGTCAATGACGAGCCGACCCCGGGCGTAGGCCTCTGCCAGGTCCCGGTCCCACGGAAGCCGGGCCAGTACCGGGATGCACTCCTGTGCACAGTACCTTTCTGTCCTTTCGTCTCCGAGATCATGCCTGTTTACGATGACCGCCACCGGCACCCCCAGCTTCCTACACATCGCCACTGCCATCTGCAGGTCACCCAGCCCGAAGGGTGTGGGCTCCGTCACCAGGAGGCACAGGTCCACCCCGCGCACGGCCTCAACGGTAGGGCAGGTTGTGCCCGGGGGAGCATCGATGAGGACCAACCTGTCGTCGTCGACCTCTCCTTTCACCCGGGATATCACGGGAACGGCTATGGCCTCTCCCACGTTCAGCCGTCCTCCTACGAAATCCACGTCCCTGGCCCAGCCCCGACGGATGATACCGACAGTCCGCTTCATCTCGGAGACGGCTCCTTCCCCACAGACATAGGAGCACACCCCGCAGCTGTGGCACAGCTCCTCGAAGACCAGTACGTAATCCCCCAGAAGAGATATGGCATTGAAGCGGCAGTGGTCCGCGCACCGGCCGCAGCGGCTGCAGAGGGATTCGTCCACGGTCGGAACCAGAACCCCTACATCCTCCTCCAGGACATCCTGCGGATACAGGAACAGGTGGCTGTTCGGTTCCTCGACATCACAGTCTAAAAGCTGCACCGGGGTGCTTTTGGCCAGCACGACCGCCAGGTTGGTGGCGATGGTTGTCTTTCCTGTGCCGCCCTTTCCGCTGGCGCAGGCGATACTCACCACCGGGAACCACCACCGCTGCCGGATTTGTCCCTGCCGTACCAGTAGAGGAGAAACGTGCCCACGCCGACCAGGAAGTGTCCCGCGATCTCTCCGATGGATATCCGGCGCCCATCACCTGCATGTTCGGCTGCACTGTATCTGTCCCTACCACGGGGTCTGACGGGCTTGGCGTCACCCAATGCTCTCACCTCCCGCACGGTCCGTGTCACCTATATGTGATCACACTGATCTTCGCCTGTCTCGAGTGAGCCGGAAACGAAGTCCTCGATGACCGAGTCGACCGCACCGGCAGCACCCACCACCACATCGATCTCCCTGTCGCTGAACATGTGCTGCGCCCGTGGACCCATGCCGCCCGCGATGATGCAGTCGACTGCGTGCTCCGCGAGAAAGCGCGGCAAAAATCCCGGCTGGTGTCCGGGGCTGTCAATGATCTGTTTGTCCACGACCGCTCCATCCTCCACCTCGAACACCGTGTACTCCATGCAGCGGCCGAAGTGACCGGCGACCCTGCCGTTGTCGGTGGCAATCGCAACTCTCATCATGCTGCCTCCTTATCTGAAACGCCTGCGGCGGCCCGATCCAAAGTGAGAGTCCACGCTGGGCGCAGACATCTCGTGCAGCTCGTCTTTTCGGAACGCCTCCAGGTTCTCCTCGGCAGTGCTGAACTCAGCCTCAAAGAGGCGAATTCCTGCCGCCTGCAGGGCCCGCCGCGCCTTGGGGCCCACGTTGTTCGCGATGACCACCTCCACCCCGCGTCGGGACAGAACCTCCGCCGAGTTCACACCTGCACCTCCCGAAGCCGAGAGGCTGGGGTTGCTAATGGTTTCGCTCTCAGCAGATTCCGAGTCCACGAGCACGAAGCAGTTTGCCCGTCCGAAGCGGTCATCCATGGGGGAACTCAAGCTCTCGCCGAGTGTGCACAGCGCAATCTTCATCGCTCTCGTCACCTCCTCTACGTTCAGGGCGTGTACCTTGATTATATTGTCCCACCTGTTACGGACATATGTCAATTATATCGGTGTGCACTCCGTTCACCATACCCCGGCGCCGGGATCGCGAGACCTCTCTCGCTGCGACGGGCATTCTCCTCGGGGCGCGATGGTGGTAGACTAAAAGCGGTGGGACGGCATCCGCAGCATAATGAGCCGTATCCCCGGGTCGACATACACGACGCAGGCCCCGCCTGGATCCATGGACCGGGACGGAAGTAGATCTCTTTCATGAGACGCTCCTGCCTCCGGTCCGCACCGGAGGCTTCGTGTTTGAAGGGATGATGGTCTCAATGAAGAGAATCAGGGTGGCCTTCGTGGGTGCAGGGATTGTAGGCACCACGCTGGCCTGCCTCCTGGCAGCCCATGACAAATACTCGGTTTTGGGCTTCAGCAGCAGGACCCACAGCTCGGCAGTCCTGGCGGCAGAAAGGGTTGGAGAGGGCAGGGCAGTCGACGACCCGGTGGAGCTCACGTCAGCCGCCGACATCATCTTCATCACCACACCCGATGACGCCATAGCGGACGTCGCCTCAGGCATCACTGCGCGTGGCGGTGTGAGGAGGGAAGCCGTCCTCGCACACTGCTCCGGGCTCCTCACCAGCGGGGTTCTCAGGGAACACAAGGGTGAGCACGGCGTTGTCTCCCTTCACCCCCTCCAGGCCTTCGCCGACTACGAAACCGGCGTGGATCTCATGCCGAACAGCATGTTCGTTATCGAGGGCGACGAACCCGGACGGGCCGTGGCCCTGGATATCGTGGATGCCGTCGGAGCCAGCTGCCACATCATAGACCCCGGGGCGAAATCCCTGTACCACGCGGCCGCGGCAGTGGCGTCCAACTACCTGGTGGTTCTTTCGGAGATAGCACTGGTGATGAATGAGCGAGCGGGAATCCCCCGGGATATGGCCACGAAAGGCCTCTATCCACTGCTAAGAGGCACGCTGCAGAACGTGCGGGACCGCGGCACCGTGGGGGCCCTGACAGGGCCGATAGCGCGGGGGGACCTGGGCACCGTACAAAAACCCCTCGAGTGCCTGCAGGAGGACCGACAGCTGTCGCAACTCTACCGGCTGCTCGGCACCCTGGCCGTGGACCTGGCTGTGATCAAAGGAACGGTATCGCACCCGAGAGCTGACGAAATGAAGGATCTCCTGATTGGAGGTAGTGGCGGTGAACTCGAAAGCGGAGCCGATGACCGTTACTAAACTGAAGCGGATGAAGAAGAGGGACCAGCGGATCACCATGCTGACGGCCTACGATCGTCCCTCGGCCCGGCTGGCAGAAATGGGTGGAGTGGATGTCATCCTGGTGGGCGATTCCCTGGGCATGGCCGTGCTCGGCTACAAGGACACCCTCCCCGTTAGGGTGGACGACATGATCTCCCACGCTGCCGCCGTGGTGCGGACGGTCAGCCACCCCCTGGTGGTGGTGGACATGCCGTTTATGAGTTTCCAGGTGAGCATCGAGGATACCCTCCGCAACGCCGGGCGGATGATCAAGGAATCCGGCGCAGCATCGGTCAAACTGGAAGGCGGCGACGAGGTATGTCCCCAAGTCAGGGCCCTGAGCCGGGCGGGCATACCGGTCATGGGGCACATCGGCCTTACTCCCCAGGCAGTGCACCAGCTGGGAGGATTCCGCGTCCAGGGCCAGGGGCTTGGGGCCGCGAAGAAGCTCCTCATCGACGCGCAGCTTTTGGAGGAGGCGGGCGCCTTCGCCCTGGTTCTCGAGTGCATACCGAGGGAGCTGGCAGCCATGATCACCGAGTCTGTGACCATCCCCACCATCGGCATCGGCGCGGGAGGCGACTGTGATGGGCAGGTCCTGGTCTTTCACGACCTGGTCGGACTGTTCGACGAGTTCACCCCCCGGTTCGCCCGCCGCTACGCTGAAGTGGGGGGCATAATCGAGGAGGCGATCCGCGGCTACTGCCGCGACGTACGCGCATCGGGCTTCCCGGGACCGGAGGAGACCTTCACCATGGACCCGAAGCACGTGGAGGAGCTGAGAAGCAGCATGGACGCGAAGGAGTGATCGTATGGAGATAGTGTCCTCGGTGGAGGGGATGCGCAGAATACGCTCCGGGCTGGGTGACCGGGATGTCGTGGGCCTCGTCCCCACCATGGGCTCCCTGCACGAGGGGCACCTGTCCCTGCTGGAAAGGGCCCGGCAGGAAACGGACTACGTGGTGGCCAGTGTCTTCGTCAACCCCATCCAGTTCGGTGAAGGCGAAGACCTGGACCAGTATCCCCGGAACCCTCAGAGGGATGAGCGCCTGGCCCGAAAGGCAGGGGTGGACCTGGTGTTCGTCCCACCGGTCGAAGAGGTCTACCCAGAGGGATTTTGCACTTACGTGCAGGTGGAGGGGCTCACGGACTGCCTGTGCGGCTCCGCCCGACCGGGACACTTCCGGGGAGTGGCCACCGTGGTCACCAAGATTTTCAACATGGTGGCACCGCAGAGGGCCTACTTCGGCCAGAAGGACTACCAACAGGCCCTGGTGATCCGGAGGCTGGCCCGGGATCTCAACTTTGACCTGAAGGTCATCATCTGTCCCACCGTCAGGGATTCTGATGGGATGGCCCTGAGTTCGCGCAATGCCTACCTGACGGATGAAGAGCGGCGGGCAGCCCTCGCCCTGTACCGTGCCCTGGGACAGGGTCGGGACCTGGTCGCGGGGGGAACCACCGATGTGGATGCAGTGGAGCGAAAGATGAAGGGTGTGCTGGAAAAGGAAGCACTGGTGAAGATCGACTACATCGAGGTACGCAGCGCGCTCAACCTGCAGCGGTCCCCGGATATGCCTGACCCGGCCCTCCTGGCCGGTGCAATCATGGTGGGAAAGACCCGCCTCATCGATAACCTGGTGGTGCGGCGGTGAGGCATGAGCCCAGGGCCCCCGGGAGCTCCCGGGCCCGTCTCAATGGAAGCGGTGATCCGCGTCAGCAGGGGCCCTCGATGGTGCTCGCCCACCAGGTTGTGCGGTCTCCCGCGGCCAGCTGCAGCACGAGCTTAACCATCGGCCGGGGAAGAAGATTCCGGCCCGCGATCTCCTCCAGAGGGCACCAGGCAAATTCCAGGTGGGCCTCCCGCGACGGAGGATCAACGAATCCGTCCAGGTCCACAATGTCGGCGGAGAACACGTGGTTGATCTCGTAGTGCCTCCCTGTGCCGTCCTCCCAGTCCGCCTCTACGGCCCCCAGGTACCCGGTGACCTGCACGTTCAGACCCATCTCCTCCTCTATCTCCCGCCTGAGCGAGGATGCGGCTCCCTCACCGGGTTCTATGTGCCCCCCGGGCAAAAAATTCTTGTCGGCCCCCTTCTGCCGTGCCAGCAGGATGTGGCCGTCGCACAGCATGACACCCCTGGCGAGTAGATGTAATCGTTTCATGCTGATCCTCGACCTCCCTATCACCGTCCCAGGACCGGCTCGTAGGTGTGACCCATAACTCGAAACGTGCGTCTGACGTGTCCTACTGCACCATTCTGCCTTCATCCGTCCCCAACGTCCACCCCCGGGTACGGGGTGGTCGGGGTTCATTTCACCGCACCCTCGGTCGGACGTACTCATGGTATAATATATTGAGTGCAACCTGGTACACTACGGGGGCCGACCATGAACGCTACCCTGGCACAGCTGTTGCAAGAGCACGGGATCGATCCTGAGATTGAGTTCAGTCGCCTTTATCCTCTGGCCCACAGGGCAGATGGATGGAGTGCGTCGGACGTATATCGAGATGAGGTCCGACGGCGAACGAGGTTCTTAGACGAGCTCGGGCGCCTCTCACTGCTGCCATCCCTGAACGAGCACAACACCTCCGTTCTAGACTTCGGCAGCGGCCTGGCCTCAAGCTGCATTGCCCTCTCCGATCGCGTACGTCTCGCGGTGGCCCTCGACGGTAGTTATGATCACTGTGTCTCTGCCACCGAATGCATCGGGGCGGAAAACCTGGACAACGTCGCGGTCTATCACGGTTCGCTCCTGCCTTCACCTCGCCATGTCACCATCCCGATGAAAGCCCGAACCTTTGACATGATCGTGGTGTATCACGGGTGCTGGCGCACCGACATTCCCCTCCTGCTTCCCGACTGGGCGGGCCTGCTCAAACCCGGGGGCCGCATATAC
This sequence comes from Clostridia bacterium, assembly GCA_003563755.1. The sequence continues at coordinate 11,320 of PWUB01000088.1, read as the reverse complement.
GTGGTGTACCCCCGGTTCTGGTTCGAAGACTCATCGCTGACCGACGACGAGGCACATCTCGTGGGCGCAATGCAGGAAAGATCCTGTGACGGGGTGGATCTGCCCCTGGTCCGGACCATGGCCGGCCTTGCGGGGATGAAGGAAATCTATCACGATACCCCGCAGACCCTCTCGCCCATGAAGGCCACGGGCATCATATACCTCAGCACCGGTATCGTCGGCAGCCGGGAGGAATTCGCCTCGGTGGTCGGCGATTTCGACAGGCGGTGGATCGTGAGACAGAAGCTGCTGGTACTGCAGGCGTCCTGACGCCGGCGCGAGACGTTTCGATGGACACAATCCTTGGATCCAGCGAAAGGGGACGATCGTGAAGCTGACCCATGCGTGTAATGACCGATGATGTGCTGGAGCTGGTGGAATTCTACCGGGAAGTGCTGGACATAGAGCCGGATACCCCGGGTGACGGGTACGCTGAGTTCCCCACGGGCCTCGGGGTGCTCTCCCTATTTCGAGCTGATCTTCATGACGGGCTTGCCCCGGGATCGGCAGAGCCGGGTAACAATCTCTCGGTCGAGCTCGAGTTTGTCGTCGATGATGTGGATGCAGAGTACCGCAGGCTGGATGAGCTCGGCGTGCAGTGGGTCAAGGGACCAACGACGCAGCCATGGGGCAACCGGTCCATCTACTTTCGCGACCCGGGCGGCAACCTCATCAACTTCTACCAGCGGACTGCCGCCGCAACGTGACGGCCCGCGGCCTCCCGGGTAGGCGGGTGCGAAGCCAGCGGTCCGGCGAGTCATAGCTGCCGTCCTCGGAAACCTATCATGCCGTCGTGACCCTTCAGCCGACAGGGAGAAGGTCTGCATAGCGCCTTTTACCTTTGGGCGTTCAGCCACGGTTTGAGGGCATTCAGAGCATCGATCAGTTCCAGCCCTTCGCCCGTGGGAAGGTAGCCCGTTCCTCCGCAGGCAGGGCACTTCTCCTTCCCCCTGCCCTTCGACATGCCGGTGGCCTCGCAGTGCTCACACTCCACCAGGTATCGATTTTCGGCCAGCTGTCTCTGCGCCGTCACGAGGTAGTGAGCCAGCTGCCTGCACGCCCGGCGGCCGTCAGCAGAATCGTCACCCTTAAAGGTCTCCATCTGGGTTATCCGGCCACGCTGATGGTGATATACGACGGCATCGTGCTCCCTGGATCCCGCAGTTTCTGTAACGTGTTCAGCCATGTCCGGAAAGTCCCTTCCGAACATCTCAACAGACTGGACCTCGACGAGCCACATGGCCTTCTCCGGCACCACGGCCTCCCTGAGGATGGCCCTGCACCTATCGGTCAGGTCATCGAGCTGCCTGGCATCTGTCATCGGTTCAACCTCCCCGGTCGAAATTCTCGGCGTGTTCTGTAGACTTGCCTCTCGGGACTCAAAACCCTTCCACCCACCACAATCCATGACAAAACTGTAATAATACAAGTATAGAGGGGATGGCTGCGGGAAGTCATCACCCCCACGGGTTATCTTCCGTACACAGCCTCACCGGCGGAGTGGTGGGGTTCATGATCCTCGACGAACGTGATGAAGGGACCCTCCTCCAGCTGGCCGTGAGCCCCCTGGGACGAGGTGGCTACCTCGCCCACCGCATGGCCCTGCCGGCGCCCGGGGGTTTGGGCACGGGATGCATCATCATCGCCGCCCCCATCGCAGCGTGCTTCGTCCTCATCGCGACCGACTCCAGTTTGGACAGCGATCGGATGACAGGTAGCTCGGGCATTACATCGAGGCAACAGGGGCTCCGAGCACTGCAACACCTGGGCGCACCGTGATAGACTGTTACGGAAGGGAATTCGTGTCCCGGTCAGCGCAAGGGCGCTTCACGCGAGATCAAGCTCGTTTGAGGATCAACGGTACGCAGCATTCGTCGCAGCCAGCATCGCAGCAAAGGACTTGATACCCGTGCCGGACGATCAGCGGAGCAGGCTCCTGATCATTTTCGCAACTCTGTTACTGGCTCTTGTCATCACCCGCCTCCCCTTCCCGGGTGTTCTGACTGATCAGGCAGTTGCCATGATCGCGATAACCCTGGTGGGTGCCATCTTCTGGATCACCGAATGCATCCCCATCGCCCTGACCGCCCTGGTCATCATCCTTCTGCAGGCCGTTTTCGGCATCACCCACATATCCGACGGACTCCGCTTCATCGCGACCCCCGTAAACAGCATCATCTTCGCCGGGTTCATCATGGCCCGAGCACTGTCCAAGCACCGGCTGGACCGCTGGATAGGCCTGAGGATAGTGCTGGCTATCGGGGAGCGTACGGACCGTCTGCTGCTGGGAGTAATGGCGGGGACCGCCTTTCTCTCCATGTGGATCTCTAACTCTGCAGCCACGGCGATCATGCTGCCCATCGTAATAGGCATGATGAAGATGGGAGACACCGACCTGACCAAGAGCAACCTCGCCCGGGCCATGACCATCGGCATAGCATACGCCGCTAACATCGGCGGCATGGGTACTCCCGCCGGAACACCGGCCTGCGGTATCACCATAGCCTTCATCGGCGAGCTGGCCGGGATGCAGATCAGGTTCCTCGACTGGTTCCTGCGCGCCTTTCCCGTCGTCTTCATGACGATCCCCCTGGCCTGGAGCATATTGATGTCGCTGTACCCACCGGAAACCCCCAGGCTCAGCGGCGGAAGCGCCAGCGTCAGGAGGGAAATAGAGGAACTCGGCCCCCTCACTGCCAGGCAGATACACGTCATCATCCTGTTTGGCCTATCCGTCCTGCTGTGGATCCTAGACTCCTTCGTACCCCTCATGCCGGGTTGGCTCTACATAGCTTCGGTGCTAATCGCCCTCACCTTCCTCGCTCCCGTCGTCGGCGTGGTCAAGTGGGAGGAAGCATCTCCGACGATTGGATGGGGCATTTTCATCCTGGTGGGAGGAGGCCTGGCCCTCGGTTCTGGACTCAGTGAGACGGGAATCGTGCAGATAATCGCCGACAACTTCATGATCATACTCGGTGATGCTGCCCGGCTGACTCTGATCACCTTCTTGGCCGTGATCACCGCTTACAGCATCACCTTCTTCTCAAGCCTGACGGCCACGTCCACGACCTTCGTGCCGGTGGCCATCGCTCTCAGCTACCACGCGGGCATCGATCCCGCAGCCCTGGCGATGGTGGTGGGACTCGCCTCCTGCCTTGCGTTTCTCCTTCCGGCGAACACCCCTCCCAATGCCATCGCGTACGCGACCGGCTGCTTCCGAACGTCCGAGATGGTGAAGCCGGGGCTAATCCTCACCTTCGCGGCCGCCGTTGTGCTTGCCGTGTCGGCAGCTTTCCTGTGGGTCTGAACCGGGATTTTCCAAGCCTTGGCGCTGTAAGAAGCCCGCCAGGTGCCCAGCCCCTCGGGACGCCATCCATTTGGCGACCTCTCTCTGCACTGTAAAAACCACATCGCTTTCGGGTTCGGGTCACTTGAGGTCCATGTCCATCGAGAAAGCCTCTTCTATCCGCTTCATGATCTCCATCTCGTCGTAACCCTCCTTGAACTGACCGCGTAGAGCCTCCACCTCAGCCGACCTGTCCTGCATTTCGGTGAGCTTGCCGGAGTCAAAGGTCATATCGATGACGGTCTCAAAGGCCGAGGCCTTCTGAAATCCCATGTGCACGTAGAATTCACTGATGAACCCGCTGGCCAGACGCAGCTGCCCGGTGAGTTCGACGGGCAGATCCAGGTTCTCGTAGAAGATGTAGGGCACCTCAACCCGGGGTACGACGCCGTTGATCCTGGGTACGTCCCCGGTCTCCGTGTGCACCTCCAGCTCCTGCAGCACCAGGTCCTCATCTACGCGGTAGGTACACACGAATCCACGCCAGCACGCCGTCGTGAGCGCCACCGGCTTCAGCCCGAACTGTTGAGGCACCACCAGTCCCTCACCGCTGGTGCCGATGATGCTGTACTCCTGTCCGGCGTAAAACGCCCGATCAGGTTGCTGAGCTGTCATGCCGCTTTCTCCTCTCCCGTGTTTCATCTGGGGCTTTTCCGCGGTATCAGGTCCGAAGAGCGGACTCTCCTTCCTTTATAACACGGCAGTGTGCCAACAGTATGTCACATAGCCCCATGACCTGCGGATCGTTGAATTCCCTTACAGCTGCCGCTCAGCCGTCATACTGCGACATGAGACCCGGCGAACCAGGTGTGCGCATGCCTTCACACCGCGGTGCTGCGCCGCGGCGGCACGTTCACCCCATGAGCACCCGTCTGCCTACGAAAGGATACGGTCACAACGGGCTACGCGGACCGCATAAGCTGCCACATGGACACTGAGAACGACTACGCCAGCGAGCGCGAATCCGAACCCCACGGTACACGAAAGGCCGACGGCACGACGATCGATTACGGCAACGGATACGCTCAGCGCTGGGTGGGACCTGACGTTGACAGATCAAGGTTGAGGCCGTCGATGATCCGCGCGGCCCGGATAGCTGAGATTCAATCAGTCGACAATGCCTGCAGCTTCGAATCCATGTACCCCGGGTCAGAGGTGCTGAGAGACGACGAACGCTGCCTGATGTCCCTCGTCAATGGAAAACGCATCGAAGCAAGGCTTCATCCTCTAAGGTCCAGCCGCGACCTGGTGCACCTTGCCCGAACCAAGGCCTGGGACATAGTCCATCACAGGTACTTCTCCCACGACTCACCCACCCTCGGCTCCATCTACGACATGGTGCGCAGCGCCGGCATACCCTTCGGACGGGTAGCGGAGAACCTGGGTAGGGGAGCGAACGTCACCGTCGTCCACTCTCGCCTCGTGACAAGCCCGGGCCACCGAAGAAACATCCTGAGCGAGCACCATCACGACGCTGGATTCGGCGTGGTAGCAGAGATGCACTCCGGGGTGGTCGTGGTCCAGGTCTTTCTTGGTTGGTGAAGTCCCGGCGTCCGGAGTTCAGCTCTGGCCGACATCCCGGGGCGGTTCATCCTGGCCGACCAGAGAGTGTCCCACGTAGCGGGTGCCAGGCAACCTCCCCAGCCTTCACGGGCTGATCACCGTAGATCCACACAAAGAGGTTGTCCATGTTGGCGTTGGTCCTCCTGTCCCAGGTGCTGGCGAACAGCTGACCCTTCACCGGCGAGGAAGGCCCGGCGCCTCGGTGCATCGGGAGGCCTCCGCACGTCGACGGAGTCATAATCGTGGTACGCCGCGACCGTGATATTGTGCTCCCTGCAGAACCACTCCATGCCTGGGTTCACCTGTTCGCACAAGACGACCGGAACGACCTCGTCAGGGCTGAAATCGCGCATCAGCAGATCCACGCCCACGAGAATCTGCCCGATCAGACCCCTGCAGCTCAGCCTTGGCCTCGATGAGGAGCACCCTTCGTCCTTCAACTGCCTCCGCAAATTGGTGTCCACATGTGTATCACCTACCCCACCGGGGTAGAGTGCCGGGTCGCCGGAAGGCCGATCACATCAGCCGGACCTGCTGAGCTCATCACCGTACACCTGGTCACCGTCCACGAAAACCGCCTCCACCCTGCTCCTCACCTTGAGAGGGTGGTCCGTGTACACGGCGAAATCTGCATCCTTGTCGACCTGCAGGGACCCCAGCCGATCTTCCAGGCCCATGATTCTGGCAGCGTTGATCGTGAGCATGGGCATTATCTCCTGGGGGGTGCCGCCGCCGAAGCGCATGAGCAGGGACCCCTGCATGCGCAGGTCGCGTATGGGAACGACGGGATGGTCTGTCTGCAGGCTCACGGTAACCCCCGCCCTGCTCAGGATGAGGGCAGCATCCGGACGGGTATTGCGCCACATGGAAAAACGGCGGTCGCCGACGAAGGGGCCGTAGACGACAGGAACATCCTCTCTGGCCAGCTCCTCGGCCATCAGGTGCGCTTCATCACCGTGCTCGATGGTCATGTCGAAACCGAACTCCTCCTTCAGGCGGAGTATGGAGCGGAAGTCGACGGGGGTCATGGAGTGGATGCGGATAGGCATCTCACCGGCCAGCACCCGCGACAGGTTGTCCAGGCTCATGCGCTCCAAAACGCCCGTCGAGGAACCTGCTTCGCCCTCGTCCATGTAGTCCCGGGTCTTCGTGAGCCATTGGCGCAGCACCGCCGCCACACCCATCCTCGTCTTCGGGTACTTGCCCTCCTTGCCGTGTTTGCCGGCCGCGGTCCAGGCGGCCTTCATGCCGGCCGGCTCCCGGATGATGCGCCCGTTCACCGTGCTCCCGGCCGACTTGACCGCGATGTCGAGCCCTCCCAGGACGTTGGAACTACCCGGGTGAATCACCATGGAGGTCACCCCGCCCTCGAGAGCGTCTTCGAACCCGGAATCATTGAAGTCTATGCCGTCGCGGGCCTGCACGTAGGCGGTGGCGGGGTCAGTGTCCTCGTTGACGTCGGCGTACTCCCAATCAATCTTCTCCGGCACGATACCGACGTGGCAGTGGCAGTCGATGAGTCCCGGTGCTATGGTCAGGCCCCGGCAGTCGTAGACGATCTCAGCATCATCCAGGGGTATATCCCGCCCGATCGCCGAGATCCTGCCCCCTCTGACCAGCATGCATCCCGCAGATATGGTGGGGGCGGCGACGGGGATGATCGTGGCGCCGGCGAAGCCGATGATCCGCTCGGCACCGGCCGGTGTCTCATTCTGCCCGGTCACCGCATCTTTGGTGTGATTCATCATGACTTCTCCCTCCCCGTCAGCCAGTCATACTCTACGCCTTCATCCCTGTAACCGAAGCACCATTCACCGTCGCACATGACACCACAGATCCTCGTGGTGGCTTCAAGAGGATCACCGCTGTGCAGCACGAGATCAGCATCCTTACCCGGATCCAGGCTGCCGACCCGGTCAGAAACCCCGATGATCTGGGCTGCGTGACGGGTGATCGACAACAGGGCGGTCTCGTACGATGCACCCTCCCGATTGGCCACGCCCGCAATGAGAGGCAGCTGGTGGGCGGGATAGGTGGGGTGATCGCTCATGAGGGCGAATTTGACTCCCGCCTCCTCGAGGCGTGCGGGCAGCTGCAGGGAAAGACCTGCCAGCTCCGATCCCCGCCTGGAAAAGGTCAGAGGACCGACCACGCAGGGTACCTCACTCTCTGCCAGCTCCCGGGCGACCTCATAGGCCTCCGTCGCGTGCTCCAACACCAGCTTGAGGCCGTACTCTTGGGCCAATCCCAGGGCCGCCCTTATGTCCTTGACTCTGTGCACATGCACATGGGCCTGCAGGGAGCCCTCCAGGAGCCCCGCCAGCCCGCTGTATTTGAACTCGTCTGCTCCCTTCCGAGCAGAACCGTCACCGGTTCCCTCACCCTCCATCCAGTCCCTGGCCTCGAGCAGATGCTCGCGGATTATGGCCAGCATCTTCATCCTGGTGTGCGGGCCGGACCCGCCCTCGGCGAATACTCGCTTCGGGTGCTCACCCAGGGCCAGTTTCACGCCGGCGGGTTCCTTCAGGACCTGGGGCCTACGCCCTATCAGCCGCGTCTTGATGATCGCACTCTGGCCGGCAATCACGTTGATATTCTCCACCAGCTGACCGAAAGACATGGGTGCACCGGGATGCAGCATCACCGTGGTGACTCCCCCGGCGAGGGTATCAGTGATGCTTGGATCCATCGGGTCAAAGCTGTCCAGTATGCGCAGGCTCGGGGTGGCCGGGGCGCTGGTGTCCGAGCTGTCAGCCTGTCCGTAGAGCGCCGTACCCAGGTGGGAGTGGGCATCGATGAAGCCCGGAGTGATCACCTTGCCCGCGGCATCGATCACCTGGGCTCCGGCAGGAGCTTCGGCGCACTCGGATACCCGAGTCACCCTCCCATCCTCGATCAGGATGTCGCCCCTCACCGTACCCTGCGGTCCGCAAGTGTAGATGGTGGCGCCCGAAAGCAGATATGCTGAGTTCATTCGCTCACCTCCACTGTATTGTTGTCCAGTATCTGTGTTATTTGAGCAAAGGCGGAGCCGGACCCAGAAGGCCTGTGCTCATTCAGTTGGCTTCGCGGCGCCGCTCTGGTTTCCTCCGTCGGAGCCACGGTGAAAGCACACCGGCTGCTCCGTTGTGTTCATGGACAGTGGTGAATACCCGGCAGGGATGCAGGATGCACGCGCCCGGCAGGAGAGGGGTGATCCCTCTCCTGCTGGGTCGTTGGTTCTAGAGAGCCCCGCAGGCCTCGAGGAGCTCCTTCAGTCGGATCTTCGCCTCATCGGTGGCAACAGTGAGCGGTAGCCTCGGGGGTCCACCGTAAAAGCCGAGCATATCGAGGGCAGCCTTGAGCCCGGGAATCCCGAAGCCCGTAGTCACGGAAGCGTTGAGCTCGAGGATCTTCCTCTGCAGCTGCAGGGCCACTTCGTGATCGCCGTCGTTGTACGCTTCGTATATGTCGACGCACAGGTCGGGCACGACGTTGGCCACGGCCAGGGTTCCCCCCACCGCTCCCATGAACAGGGCGGGAAGGAGGAAGCTTCCCGAGCCGGCGAATACAGCGAAGTCATCGGGGGTGTCTCTGACCATCTGGGCGATCTGGGCGATGTTGCCACCGCTGTCCTTGATGCCAACGATGTTGGGATGAAGCGACAGGTCACTGATGAGATCCACGGACATGCTGAGTCCCGTGTTGCGCGGCATGTTGTACAGCATGATCGGTATCGGTGAAGCATCAGCGAGTTCCGTGTAGTGACGGTGGAGCCTGGCGGTCGTCATCCCTGAACCGAAGAAGTGAGGAGTGATCACCAGGGCGGCTGCACTCCCCGCTTCCGCGGCGGCACATGTCAGCTCTATGGTGTTCTTGGTTGACTCGCAGCCCGTTCCGGCGATAATGGGACGATCTGAGGGGAGCACCTCCCTCACCAGGCGCAGCAGCCGAACTTTCTCGCTCTCGGACAGGTAGACGAATTCCCCATTTGAGCCCAGGACCACGAGCCCCGTCAGCTTCGACTCCGCCCAGCGGCGGACGTTGTCAGCGAGCTTGTCTTCGAGGATGTTGCCCTGGTCGTCAAAGGGGGTGGGAATGGGGGCATAAATGCCCGTCAGCATCTGGATCATCCCTTCACCACGTATTGGGTAACAGAATCGATGTCACCTTGTAGCACTGTATTGTACCTCGATACGTAAGCTCCTCCCTGTCCCGACAAATGGGTTCCGCCGGGATGACTCCATGTTGTTCTTACCCTTTCTGGGTGAAGGCACGAGAGGGCGCGCCGGGCGCAGGACATTTCCCTGCGTGCAAAGAAGGTGTGAGACACCGACCGGATACCGGGTGAGGAGTGCATCCGGACACTACGTGTGCAGTATCAGTGAAAACCCTGAGTCTGCGGCTGAGATGAAGTCCGCAGGGTATCATAGGCGCACACAGACCACTAATGCCGCGTACCAACACACCTGGTGTGAAGGGGTGGGCGTGCCGTGAAGTTCTCGAGAAGGGACATACTCCGGATGGGTGGCTTCTGTCTGCTCTGGCTCGCCCTGGGCGGCATGGGCACATACCTGTTCCGTCAGCTCCGCGGAGCCCCTGCCGGAGATGAGGAGCAGTCGTTGGATGAACCGGGGGCGGATCCTGAACCGGGGCCCGAATCCACCCCGAAGGATGAACCCGGGGTCGAACCGGACGAGGCGTGGCTCAGGCCTCTTGGGGACACGGGTGCCATGGTCAGCCTCTTCGGGCTGGGTGGGGGCGGTATCGTCGCCCGGGCCGACCGAAGGGACGAGGCACTGACCCTGGTGCAGAGAGCACTGGACCTCGGTGTGAACTTCATCGACACTGCACCGACCTACGGAGCCAGCGAATCCCACATTGGAGAGGCGGTCAGTGGCCGTCGCCAGGGGGTGTTTATCGCCACCAAGACGCTGGACCGCAGCTACGACGAGACCATGCGCCTCTTCGAGCGAAGTCTCGACAACCTTCAGACCAGCTACATCGATCTCCACCAGATCCACGGCATACGAGACGAGGAGGATGCCAGGGCTGTCCTCGAGCGAGGGGGTGCCCTGCAGGCCCTCAAGGAGCTGAGGGATGAAGGTGCTGTGCGGTTCATCGGAGTAACGGGACACCGCGACCCCTCCGCACTGCGGCTCATGGTCGAGCGAGAAGACTTCGACTGCGTCCTCGTCCCGCTGAATCCAGCTGAGGTGCATCTGCGGTCGTTCAAGGACGATCTCCTGGACTACGCGATCGAGCAAGATCTCGGGATCATCGCCATGAAAGTGGCGGCTTACGGCAGGCTGCTCGACGACAGCGGAGGATTCTGCATGCCAGAGCTCCTCGGGTACGTGTGTTCGCTGCCTATCAGTACCGCCATCCTCGGTGTGTCATCCCTGGAGGAGCTGGAGGAAAACGTGCGGATATGTCGCGGCTTCGCTCCTTACACCCGGGCGGAGATGACACAGCTCGAGGAGAGAGCGGAGGCCAACCACGAATACCTCAACTTCTACAAGACCGAGTGGTGATCGCTTGCCTCTGCGGGGGAGGGTATCGTTGCCCCGGCATGCAGGTCCTGATGTGAGAGCAGTGGCCCGCGGCATCCACTCACCAAGACATAACCGGGACCTGATGGCGGCAGGGTAAGGTGCTCACGATCGGGTCGCAGATAGAGCTGTGACACGGCCCGGCCCCATACTACCCATCCCTCGGAGCAGAGGTCTTAGGGTGGCTTCACCCTTCGATTATCCCGCCCATACGGATTACGTCCAGCCCCCGGCTCTCGAGGGCACGGATAAACTCGTTTATGCCCACGGAATCCGAACGCATATGGCCAGCGATGATGATGCTGCCCACACCGTGCTCCCTGGCAGCCTCGAGAGTCTCCTCTGGAATGTGCATCATGACCAGGGTGCCGATGCCGGCCTCGAAGTAGGCCCTCATTATCCCGCCCCCGCCCTTGGGGACTCCCCCAGCCATCCTCACTACCACTCGACCCGCGTAATCATCGGGTCGTCCGCACCGGATCCTGGGTCCTGCAGGCTCTCCGAACTCAGGTATCTCCCTGAGCGCTTCTACGACATCACCCAGCAGCGAATCCTCCGATAGAGAGTCGTCGAGGTGAGCCTGGACCATGTTCTCGGAGACTATGTCGAGGGGTAAGTGTATGTTCATCAGGGGCATGCCGAGCAGGCGGGCAGCCTGCCCCGTCCTGGCGTAATTGCGCGAATGAAGACGGCGATCGACCATCTCCATGCGGGGACGCAGGAGCTTGAGCGCCCTGTTTAAGGGGATGCCCTCCGCGGTCATCATCTCGATCTGCCGCTGCATGACCTTGTAACTCTGTACCCGCGGGCTGTCGGTTACTGGATGATGACCGATGACTAG
>PWUB01000255.1 GCA_003563755.1 Clostridia bacterium | reverse complement strand
GCCAGCTCGAGGAGCTGCTCGAGCGGTTGGCCTCGGATGTGCAGGCTCCCGTTCCTCCCGAGTGAGTCGATGATAAGCTCGTATCAGCATATTCATTGGTGGTGGGGCATCACCGACTCTCAGGTGCCGGTGATGCCCTGTCCGTTAGGGAGAGACTTGATGATCCGGCGGTGAACCCAAGGGAAGGGAGTTGGCGATGGCGAGCACGGCAGAGCAAGGTCCGGCTTCCGTGACCATCAGGGATCTCAGGGAGCACGAGGGCCAGCTGGTCAGGATCAAGGGGTGGCTGTACAACTACCGCTCGAGCGGTCGGATAGCGTTCCTGCTGGTGAGGGACGGGACCGGCGTAGTCCAGGCGGTGGCTTCCACGAAGGATGTCCCCGAAGGGATCTGGGAGGAGATCAACGACCTGACCCAGGAATCCTCCGTGATCGTGCAGGGCGAGGTGCGGGCTGACGAGAGGTCTCCCGGAGGCTACGAGCTGGGACTGAAGAACCTCGAGGTCGTCCAACAGGCGGATGAGTATCCCCTCGCCCTCAAGGAACACGGCGTTGAGTTTCTGCTGGACAACCGTCACCTGTGGCTGCGGAGTCCCCGGCAGGTGGCCGTTCTCCGCATGCGCGACCGGGTCATCCGGGAGCTGGAGGATTTCCTCCGGACAGACGGGTTCGTGAGGGTTGACACTCCCATACTGACCCCCAACGCCTGCGAGGGTACGACGACCCTCTTCGAGACACCCTACTTCGATGACAGTGCGTACCTCACCCAGAGCGGCCAGCTGTACAGTGAGGCGACCTGCGCAGCCCTGGGCAAGGTTTACTGTTTCAGCCCCGCCTTTCGGGCCGAAAAATCCAAGACCAGAAAGCACCTCATCGAGTTTTGGATGATCGAGCCGGAGATGGCCTACTTCGATCACGAGGACAACCTGCGCCTGCAGGAGAGGATGGTCGAACACGTGGTGTCGAGGGTCCTCGAGGAGTGTGGCAACGAACTGGAAACCCTGGAGCGGGACCTCGAGCCCCTGGAAAGGGTAAAGGCACCCTTTCCTCGAATAACATATGATGAGGCCCTGGACATGCTGGAGGATGCGGATATTCCCCTGCAATGGGGCGATGACTTCGGTGCCCCCCACGAGACGGAGATAGCGCGCCATTTCGATAGACCTGTTTTCGTCGAGAAGTTCCCGGCAGTATGCAAAGCCTTTTACATGGAACCCGACCCCGACCGTCCGGAGGTGGTGCTGGCAGCGGATCTGTTGGCCCCCGAGGGATACGGTGAGATCATCGGGGGCAGCCAGAGGATCGACAACTACGACCTCCTCCGGCAGCGGATCGCCGAGCACGATCTGCCGGAGGAGGAGTTCGGGTGGTACCTGGATCTGAGGCGTTACGGTTCGGTGCCCCATTCAGGGTTCGGGCTGGGAATCGAACGCCTGCTGTGTTGGATCGCCGGGCTGAGCCACATTCGTGAATCGATCCCGTTCCCCAGGCTGCTCAACCGCCTGAGACCGTAGACACCGTTAGAGGGGGGAGGTGAGGACTCGTGCTGGATGAGATCGGAGGGACGCTTCGTGCCAGGCGCGAGAGCCTGGGACTGAGCCTCGAGGACATTCAGAAAGAGACCAAGATCCGCATCAAGTACCTGCGGGCCCTGGAGGAGGGGGACGAGTCCTCCCTTCCCGTTCCCGTCTACACCAAGGGGATCATCCGCCGCTACTGCGAGGAGGTGGGCCTCGACGGCTCGGACATGGTGAGGGAACTGGGGGTGTGGTGGCAGGAGCAGGAAACGGCATCCCTGACCGAGCGGCTGGCGCGCACCCCGGGAAGCAGCCAGGTCACCCTGCGGCCGGCAAGACCGGGTAGGCGCTGGGGCGTGCTCATCGCCATCGCCGTCCTGGTGCTTCTGACCGGGTTCGCGGCGGCGGCCTACTACCTGATCATCCTCCCGCAGGCGGAGCTGCCGCCCGAGGGCGAGGAGCCTCCCATCACCGACGATCCCCCGAACGGCGAACCGCCCACCGAGGACCCGGAACCAGAGCCTCCCGGAGACCCAACGGAGCCCCCCGATCCGGTGGATCCCTCCGACGTGCTCGTCACCAGGCAGGAGGGACCGGGTGCCCAGGATGTCACCTACGTGGTGCAGCGAGCCGATGAGATAGCGGTCATATTGGAGGCGACGGCCCGCTGCTGGATAAGGGTGTGGGCCGACGGCGAGTTCGTGGTGGAGACCACCCTCGATGTCGGTGAAACCCGGGGTTGGGAGGCCGAACGGGAGATGGTCATCAGGACCGGCAATACCCCCGGGCTGCTCCTGACTGTTAACGGTGAGGATATGGGTGTTCCCTCGGACAGAGGCCCACGAAACCTGAGATTCCGATTCCCCGAATGACCCGGTTCTCACCACCTCTCTCGGAGCATAATCATCACCTGCGGGGTGAGAGGTGTGAGGAGAGTCCTTCGGGTAGTAGTACTGTCAGTTTTGCTCCTTGTGGCGGGCCTTCCGATGTCGCCCGCGGCGGGGTTTTTCACCGAGCATCCGTCCCTGGCCGATGCGCCCGTCACGTCCGCCGCTTCCTACGTCCTCGTTGATGCCCGTACGGGGATTCCCCTCATAAGCCACAACGCCGAGCACAGGATGCATCCCGCGAGCCTCACGAAGCTCATGACCCTGGTCCTCGCCCAACAACTCGGTAGGGCCGACGAGCGGGTGACCATCAGCACCCGGGCAGCATACACTCGGGGCTCATCCATGGGTCTGAGATCCGGGGAGACGTGGAACCTGGGGTGCCTTACGGTCGGGCTGATGCTTCCCTCGGGAAACGATGCGGCGGTGGCCATAGCTGAACACATCGCCGGCAGCGTGAAGGCCTTCGCCGTGCTCATGAACCGAAAGTGCGAGGCGATGGGGCTCGAGAACACAACGTTCAACAACCCCCACGGCCTCACGGAACCGGGGCACATGACCACGGCCCTCGATCTTGCATCCCTGGCGGCGTACGTGCTCCGAAGTCCGTGGTCGAGGGAGATCATATCCCTTCGTGACAGTGTGGTGAGCTCCCTGGCGGGCCGGCCCGTGGACCTGAGGAACACCAACAGGCTGCTGTGGTCCGATGACGAGTTCAGCGGCATCAAGACCGGAACCACGTCCGCGGCCGGACAGTGTCTCATCGCTTCCGGTCGGCGCGGGGACCAGGAGCTGATAGCAGTGGTGCTGCAGTCTCGGGATCGGTGGGGCGACGCCCGGCGGCTCATCCGCTGGGGATTCGACAGCTTCCGGTGGCACAACCTGGCCGCCACCGACCGCGCCCTCAGCTCGGTGCAGCTGCTGTCGCGGGGCGGTGCTGAGGAGCGGCTGGCCCTGGTTCCGTTCCGCGACGTCATCATAGCAGTCCCCCGGGATCTCGATGTCAGAGGGGAGATCGAGATGATCGTGAACCGACCTGTCTTCGTGGCCGATCCCGATCAGCAGGTCGCAGGGGAGCTGGTACTCCGCCTGCAGGACCGGGTCATCCACCGCACTCCCCTGGCGATTGCACTCAACCGCCCCCTCCCTCTCCAAGGAGCTGGGACACAGTGACGATTTGATAGTCGTTTTCGTGAAGCATCTGTATGATGACGGGCAGCGCCTCGGCCAGCTGGGCGGAGGAATCGTCGGCGTGAAACTCTATGATGAAGCCCGGTTTGACCCCTTCCTCGACCCTCTGAACTATTCTCTGCACTCCCGGGTTAGCCCAGTCCTGGGCATCCAGGGCGGCAGTGACCACCACCAGCCCCTTCTCCATGGCCAGGCCGGTGACTTTCTCGTTGCAGCGGCCTCCCGGGGGCCGGAACAGCTGGGGCCTTTCCTCCAGGACGCCGGCGAGAGCCTCGACGGCGCGGTCCAGCTCCTCTCTGACCACCCCGTCCTCGGCGGAGGTCAGGTCTATCTGGCGGTAGCCCAGGCTTCCCACCTCGTGCCCGGCCTCTGCTGCCTGGTTGACCAGCTCCGGGTTAGCCTCGGCCCAGGGTCCGGCGACGAAGAAGGTCCCCCTGACGCCCGTCTCCTGCAGGACCTCACACACGGCGGTGAAGGTCTTGGTCCCCCAGGCGGTGTTGAAGGTCAGGGCAACCTGCCTGGACGTGCCATCCACCCGGTCTATGGCGGCGTAGCCGGTGGCGACGGGCACGTGTCCCTCGCTCACGGTGGGGGCTCCCCAGTGCATTACCAAGAGCAGGAGGCCGAGACTGCTCAGCAGAATCATCCGCCTCTTCGTCCGCGGCCTGACGGTTACGTATAACATGGCTTACACCTCCCTGTGGGAGTTATATGACCCGGGAGGGTGGCATATGTGTGTTCATGCATAAGCGCGTGCTCAGGCGGTAGTGAGCCTTCTCAGGAGGCGCTGTCTGCGGTGCTCGAGATCCGCCAGGACTCGCTGAGGTGCGGAGCCCAGGCGGCGGGCCCGATGCCTGACGAGGGATAGGGAACGTTCGGTGTATTCGAGGGCGGTGGTGAAATCGTGCTCCCGGTGCTCGTAGTACTTGGCCAGCTCCTCGTAGGGAAAGGTGGGTGCCAGCAGGGCGCTTTCCGCTTCTTCCACCCGGTCGATCATGCCCTTCCACAGCTGCACCGCCTCCCTCCAGCGATCCCGCCGTTTCAGCCACAGCGAGAGTTCCTCGGCCGCCTTCAGGTAGGAGGACAGCTCCTGGGCAAGCTCCAGGGCCCGGGTGAAGTAAATCTCCGCATCACTGCCTCTCTTGGCCCGGCGCGCCAGGTGAGCCACTGCCAGGGCCTCCTCGGGCTGTGCTGCCAGGGTGGGGTCGCCGCAGATGCAGCCGATGTGCACCGCCAGTGCCATGGAGGACAAAAGATCGAGGGTGTTGTGCCTGATGATGGGTGACAGGTGATCGGCATCGCCGTCCTCGAGAAAGAGGAAGTAGCGCTGGGGCACCTGGGATCCCGGGATATCGTCCCGACGGCAAAAGCCGAGGCGGTTCTGCTCCAAAGAGGAGAGGCTGCAGCTGGCCAGGACCTTTCTCCACAGACGGCGGGCGGGATAAAGCAGGTCGTGGTGCGATGTGAAGTCCGGAACATCCTTCATGCGCTGCATCGTGAACCGCTGCGAGAGCAGGGGCATGTCGAACCTCTTACCGTTGAAAGTCGCCAGGTGGTCGAAACGGTGGAGGTCGCGTGCCACGGCATCCAGGAAGGCCATCTCACCGGCCGGATCCTTCATCAGGTACTGCCGTATCTGCACTCCCTCGTCGGACAGGTTGGCGAGCCCCACCAGAAAGACGTGGGTCCCCGTTCCCATGGAGAGCCCGGTGGTCTCGGTATCGAGAAACAAAAGGTCGCTCCAGTCGGAAGGGCACGGCCCGGGACCGCTGATGATGCCGAGCACCTCCGGCGGTATGGATCCAAATGCGTCGAAGCACACCCGGCCCTGGACGTGGTCTGCCTCGTAGCTGGTGCTGCGCACCCAGGCCGTTCCTGCCGGGGTTTCGAGGGCCTCGAAACCCTCGGGCTCACCATGCATCCGTCCACGAGGGTCGGACCGGTCCGGCTCCGGAAGGTTCAGCATGCCGTAATCGGTGAGCTGTCTGAGGCGGCTCTTGAGGTCCACCGTCATCACCCCGTCAGGCTGTGCAGGATACGAACGGCCGCCTCCTTGGCCAGCTCGGTGACCTCGCCGGTTGCACCCACACACGAGGGGCATCCCCGTTCGCACTCGCAGGCCGACACGACCTCGCTGCAGGCTCCAAGGAGGTCGTGGTGCAGGCGGTACAGCCTCTCCGAGAGACCTATGCCTCCCGGGTAAGCATCGCACAGGTGGATCGTGGGACGGCCCGTCAAGGGGGAGCGCACCTGGGTGGCCACGTAGAGGTCCGTTCGGTCACACGACAGATACAGAGGCGCCACCTGGGACATCAGGTTGGAAAGCCCCATGAGTCCGGCCTCCAGCTCGCCCCTTCCCAGCTGCCCCGCGGTATGATCTCCGAGGTCGATCCAGTACGAGGAGGTGTGCATATCCCGGGGCGGCAGGT
>PWUB01000273.1 GCA_003563755.1 Clostridia bacterium | reverse complement strand
CTCTGGGATCTTGCAGGTCCTGACCTCGCACCACGCGCACATCGACAATGTGACGCACCTCCCTATCATGTGACTACTTGTTCGCCCCCGGACGAAGTCCTCCTCCCGGGCGGGTGGGGGGGATAGGGGGTCGGCGGCAGCGGGTTCGGAGTCATGGGCCGGTGCAGGGAGGGTGTACTGGGATCGATTATCCACGACGCCTGCGGAGGATAGTCGGCGGAGACGGCGAAAAATGACAGTGGGCGAGGCAGTGATTCTTCGCCCGCTTCTGACGGTGACCGTATGCCGCGGTCGCTGCGGGCCCGGATCGGCGGCGTACCGCCCTGGCGGTGGGTGTCCGGCCCCCACAAGCGGCCCGGGCATGGGAAGGGTGAGATAGTTGCTCAGGGGAGAGGATCTCCTGAACGAGGTGATGGGCAGCATACGGGACGGCATCAGCGTTCTCAGCGAGGACCTCAGGATCCTCTATGCCAACGACACCATGAATGAGTGGTACCAATCGGAGGTTCCGCTGGAGGGGAAGAAGTGCTACCGCGTATACCAGGGCCGCGATGAGCCCTGTGATCCCTGTCCCGTCCTGCGAAGCATGAAGAGCCTGGAGATGGAAATGGAGGAGGTCGTTGGACCGCCGGACGGGCCCGAAAGGGTGCTGGAGGTGTCCAGCTATCCCCGCCTTGATCAGCAGACAGGTGAGGCCGTGGGTGCGGTGCAGCTGGTGCGCGATATCACCGACCGGCGCGCGGGGGAACGTGCCCTGCGGGAGAGCAGGGAGCGGCTCATGGGCATCAACAGGCAGCTCATGGAGCGGGTCAAGGAGCTGAGGTGCCTCTACGACATCAGCGAGATGACCGGGCAGGGCTTTCCCCTGGGGGGACTGCTGCAGAGAGTGGCCGACCGCATACCGGTGTCCTGGCAGCATCCGGACCTGGCGTCCGCCCGAATCGTCTTCGACGGCGAGGAGTTTTCCAGCGAGGGTTTTGCTCCGGGAAGGTGGACGATGGCCTCCGAGATCGCTGTCGAGGAGCAACCGAGGGGCGTCATCGAGGTGCACTACGCCGCCGACGGTGCCGTCGATGAAGGGACCCCCTTCCTGGAGGAGGAAGAGGATCTGCTCAACTCCATCGCCGGGCTTGTGGGCAGGACCGTGGAGCGCACGGCGGCCCGGGACAGGCTCCGGGAGAGCAGGGAGCACCTCGCCGTCACCCTGAATTCCATCGGGGACGGCGTCATCGTCTGCGACTCAGAGGGCCGGATCACGGATATGAACATGCGGGCGCAGGACCTCACTGGCTGGACGCTGGCCGGGGCGGAGGGGAGACCCCTTCGGGAAGTCTTCAGCCTCGTGGATACCGAGAGCGGTGAACCCGTCGGCGACATGGCGGAGCGAGTGATGAACACCGGCGAGATAGTCGGCTTGGCCAACGACACCACCCTCGTCGCCGCTGATGGTACCAGGCGCCAGGTCGCCGACAGCGCGGCTCCCATCCACGACGGCGCCAGCAGCGTGCAGGGAGTGGTGCTGGTCTTCTCCGACGTCACCGAGCAGTACCGGGCACGGCGGGAGCTGGAGCGGAGCGAGGAGCGGTTCCGGCTGCTGGCGGAAAACGCCCGCGACCTGGTGTACCGGTACCAGATTCATCCCGAGATGAAGTTTGAGTACGTGAGTCCGTCCGCCACCCAGATGACGGGCTACACGCCCTCCGAACACTACGATGACCCCATGCTCGGTTTGAAGCTGGTCCACCCCGACGACCGGAAGAAGCTCGACATGGTCAGGGCAGGAGATTCCGACTACGGTGTGCCCGTGGTGCTTCGCTGGGTGAGAAAGGACGGCTCCCTGTTGTGGACGGAGCAGAGAAACGTGCCCATCTTCGATGATGACGACAGGCTGGTGGCCATCGAGGGAATAGCGCGGGACATCACCGAGCGCAAGCGGGCCGAGGATGAACTGCGCGACCGCGAGGAAGAGCTGACCGCAATCTATGAGAATGCTCCCCTGATCATGATGCTCCTCGACGAGGAGCTGCGGGTGCGAAAGGTCAACGGCTACGCCTCCCTGTTCGCCGGCAGGTCCCCCGACAGGATGACAGGGCTGCGGGGAGGTGAGGCCCTGGGGTGCCTCAACCGCCTCGACGATCCTGCTGGCTGCGGATACGGGGCGGAATGCGGCGACTGCAAGGTGCGGAGGACGATCGTGGACACCTTCGAGACCGGACAGAGTCACCACGAGGTCGAGGGGGTACTGCCCGTCGACCTCGGCGAGCACAGGGAGGACCTGTGGGTCTTGGTGTCCACGACCAGGCTGACGGTGCGGGAGAGCCCGACGGTGCTGGTGACCATCCAGGACATAACGGACCGCAAGAACGCCGAGGAGCGAATCCGGTACATGAGCTTTCACGACAGCCTCACCGGCCTTTACAACCGGGCCTTCCTCGAGGAGGAGATGAAGAGGTTGAGCACGGGACGCCAGCTGCCCATCAGCGTGATAATGGGCGACCTCAACGGCCTGAAACTGGTCAATGACGCCTACGGCCACGCCGCGGGGGACGACCTCCTGCGCCGGGCCGCGAGGATCCTTAAAGAGTCCTGCCGCGGTGAGGACATAGTCGCCCGCTGGGGCGGCGATGAGTTCGTCATATTCCTGCCCCAGACCCGCAGGGACGAGGCGGAAGCCATCGTGGGCAGGATAGCGGGGGCACTGCGGCAGAGCGAGGACGACGAGGTTCCCGTGTCCATCGCCCTGGGGTTGGCGGTCATGGAGAAGGCGGGGCAGAACATCGGCGAGGTCATGAGGGAGGCCGAGGACAGCATGTACAGAAACAAGCTGTCCGAGAGCAGAAGC
Source organism: Clostridia bacterium (assembly GCA_003563755.1). The sequence continues at coordinate 3,200 of PWUB01000273.1, read as the reverse complement.
GCGAGGAGCGCTGTCCTCAAGGCCCTTCTCAAGACCCTGGCTCAAAAGAGTCACGAGACCGACGAACACATAGACCGGATGCAGCGGATGGCCAGAAAGATCGGTACCGCCGTCGACCTGCATTCCTCGGAGCTGGTCCGGCTGGATCTGTTGGTCTCCCTGCACGACATTGGGAAGATCAACATTCCCGAGGAGATACTTACCAAGCCCTCTCCCCTGGACGATGAGGAGTGGAAGATCGTCAAAAAGCATCCGGAGATAGGCTTCAGGATCACCAGCAGCACCGACGAGTTCGCCCACGTGGCGGGTGACATCCTGTCGCACCACGAGCACTGGGACGGCTCCGGTTACCCCCAGGACCTCAGGGGAAAGGAGATACCCCTCCTGGCGCGCATAACCTCCATCGTCGACGCCTACGATGCCATGACCCACGAGCGGCCTTACAACGAGGTGATGAGTCGGGCGGAGGCGCTGGAGGAGCTCGAGAGGCTCGCCGGGACCCAGTTCGACCCCGAACTGGTGAGGGTATTAATCGAGCTGCTGGAGGCAGACGGCGGCGACGATACGCCGCCGGGGGGAGCGTAGGCGGCGGCAAGCTTTTCTGCGGCCCCCGAAAAAGCGAAGGCGGCTGATCCCGTGTACAGATCAGCCGCGCCCGCCATGCACACCCTCAGTCGATCAGTCCCGTCCCTGCAGCGTTTCCAGGATCTCCGGATCCGGCGTGCTGGGAATGCGGGCCACCGGCTCCTCGCCGTAGGTGAACACCGCCTCGTCCTCGGAGGTGATCTCCCCGATCACCGCCGCGCTGGCACCCTTTGACCCGGCGGCATCCAGGACCACCGCGACATCGTCCGGTGCCACCTGCAGCAGCATCCGGGCCTGGGTTTCGCAGATGAGCAGCTCCTCGGGAGTCAGACCCTCCACCTTCACGGGGGCGAGGGCGAGATCTACCCTCGCACCGAGCCCGCCGAAGCGGGCCGACTCGCTCACCGCGGCACCGATGCCCGCCGCGCCGAGGTCCGAGCAGGCATTGATGACACCCGTCTTCATCGCCTCAAGGGCGGCCTCCATCGTTACTCTTTCTTGCTCGAACTGAGCCTGGGCGGGGCGCATGCGATCCACCAGGCCGGCGCGGTAGAGGGTGTCATTGCCGTCGTTGCCCGTCTCACCGATCAGGACCAGGTGATCCCCGGCGTTCCTGGCGGGCTTGGTCAGGGGCTCTTCAGTCTGAAGCTGGCCGACGACGGCCACCACCACGGCGGGAACGATGTCGCTGAAGGAGGTGGACAGGCCCCCTCCCACCACGAAGACGTCCATGGTGTCGCACATGTCGCGTATTCCCTTCACGAGCAGGTTGACCCTGTCACCGCTGGTCATGGTCTCGCATTCACCGCACGTGCACTCGCCTTCGAATCCACAGGGGCCCACGATGACCTCGTCATCCAGGGGCCTGGTCCCGATGAAGTCGAGGAGAAACAGGGGACGGCCTCCCATGGCCACCACGTCCCGCATGGCCCCGCCGGCTCCCGTGGCCGCGCCGTCGTAGGGGCGGGGAACGCACGGTGAGCAGTGGCTCTCCATCTTTGCGACCAGCATTCCCCCGCCGCCGGGCAGATCGATCACCGCGGCATCGTCGTTCGCATCGGGTCCTATCAAGAGGCTCCCCGGCCAGGTCTGGCTCACCTTCTCGTTCAGCTCGCGGAATATCGAAAAATCGATGGCCTTGTCTATGTTGTGGTGTAGATGCACGAACAGGGCGTGCATCAGGGCTCTTTCCACTCTGTTCACATCTGAGACCTCCCTCATCCTTAAAGGTGCCCCGAAGAGCCGCCGGATTCGCGGGACCCCGGGTATAGTGGAGTCTCCGGCTGCCCTGGCCAACGAATACCAATTCTCGACGGGCGGCGGTCATTCCTCCGTGGACAGCGAGCCCGGGGCCGCCCGATCCCCCCCCCGGTGGGTATCCCCGGCGGCCGGGTCCCCAGGGCACGCCCCGCATGGAGGAAATGGGGCCTCGGGCTGGAAGTAGTGGGTGACTCCGAAGAGCTGACCTGGGGGTGTGAGTATGACGGGGATGCCCAATCCCGACCGGTTCGTTATCGCGTGCAATCCCAAGGAGGGGACGAGGCTGCCCTTCCTCCTGTCCCTGCCCGTGGCCGGTGAGGGTCCGGTGTTTCTGGCCACGAGTGCGACCTGGCCGGCAGACAGAGACCTGTACTGTCACCCGGTGTCAGAGTGGCCCGGGGAGGCGGAGATCATCGAGGAGGAGGAGGTACAGCTCTGCCGGCGGCGCGGCCGGGCCGTCGACCTGGTCTTGCACAGGAGACAGCGCCGGCGCTCGATGGTGGTGTGGACACGGAACCGGCAGGGGCGGACCCTCATTTTCTGGCGTTCCGCCGCGAGCATGAAGGGAGCCAGGCCGGGGGTCAGGGTGCCCCAGGCGAGGGCGCTGAGGCAGCGGCTCACCGTCGCCGTGGACAACCGCGAGAAGTATGCCTGGAAGTTCGCCGACCACCGGGTCGAGCTGGTGAAGAGGAGCCTTCCCGTCGGTGACTACGGTATGTTCGCTGGCGACGAGCTGATAGCTGCCGTGGAGCGTAAGAAGGTAGACGCCCTCGCCACCGCGGCGGTCACCGGCAGGCTGACCTTCACCCTGCAGGAGCTGTCCGTGCTCCCCTTCGCCGCGGTGGTGGTGGAGGGACGCCTGTCTGATCTGATGAAGAAAGAGGAAGTGAGGAGCGGCTGGCTGCTGAACCTGGTAGCTGCCCTGCAGATCCAGTTTCACCGGATCACCTGGATGTTCGCCGAGACCAGGGGCATCGGTGAGGACTACGCGTACCGTTGGCTTTCCGCCGCGCATAAGGCCTACCACTCTCGGGCGGGTACCGGCGAGGGGACGTCGCCGACGGACGATGATCACATCGACGAGATCAGAGGGATTCCCATCATGGATGCCTACGGGCGCCGGTCGGCGGCGGCGGCCGAGGCCCTGAGGGGCAGGACGTGGACAAGCCGGGAGTATGCGGACCGCTTCGACGTCAGCCGCGGTACTGCCACCAACGACCTCAAGGAGCTGGTGAAGATGGGGGTGCTGGAGTCCAGGGGGAGCCGCCGCACCAGGCATTATGTAGCGTCGGAGGACGCAGAAGAGTGAGATCCTGCCGGATCCTCATCCCTTCCGGGGTGCTCAGCACCACAGG
>PWUB01000193.1 GCA_003563755.1 Clostridia bacterium | reverse complement strand
GTCCACATGCAGCTGGTGGTGTACACGGTGGGAAGCACCGAGGTGAAGGTGCTCCACCAGTCCCGCTGCAGCTTCGTCTGTTCGGAAACAAGCTCCACGTGCTCGAAGACCCTGAGGACGCTGTCGGTCATCCGCATATTCCTGACCGGGTACTTGACCTCGCCATCCTCGACGTAAAAGATCCCGTCGCGGGTGGTACCCGTCATGACCACCTGCCGCGGCTCGGGGCAGTGGGTGTAATGAAACCGCGTCACCAAAAGCCCCTTCCCCGTCCGCGCTATCATGTCCTCGAGGCAGGAATCACCGGGCTGCATGATCATGTTGGTGGGCATGGCGGTCACAACACCCCGCCGGTACTGGGCGTGACCGGTGGACTTCTTTCCCTCCCTGTGGGCGGTGTACGAATCGTAGACCACGCCCTCGGCCACACCCCGGGTGATGAGCCTGGTCCTCTGCTTGCCGACTCCCTCGCAGTCGAAGGGCACGTTGAGGGTCGCGGGATCCAGTCCATCATCGCGGATCGTTATCCTCTTCCCGGTTATGCGTTCGCCGAATCGATCCGTCATGAAGCTCCGCCCCTCCTGGACGGAGAGGGCGTTGAAGCCCAGGTAGCCCAGAAACCTCACCATGTCGGACACGGCATAGGGCAGAAAGATCACCTCGTACTCGCCCGTCGCGAGGGGCCGGGGGTTCTGGGCGGTGGCGGTGCGCTGCACGGCCTCACAAGCCACCTCGCGGGCGTCTATGCCCGTCACGTCGCGGGCGAGCTGATCAGCGTAGCCGGTGCCGTCATCTCCCTGCACGACGGTGCGCAGGTAGGCGTAGGTGCTCGCATCATGAGCCTCGACCCCCAGGGAGTTCATAACCGCGACCTCCTCGCGGGTGGTGACGTGGGCCCCGAAGACCCTGAAGCCCGTCGCCGCCGCCATGTCGGCGATGCAGCCGACGTCCCGTGCCCGGTCGGCGGCGGAATACGAGGCCGTCGACTCGAAGTAGTTTGGTGTCTCAGCCACTTCCGAGGGCTCGGGAAGGGAGACGAAGTCCTCGTTCTCCTCCTGCAGCCGCGCCAGGGCCAGGGCCCCCTCGACGGTGCGGCGGACGGACTCGTCATCGGTGTCATTGGTGGTCGCCGTCCCGAGGCGTCTTCCCACGGCCACCCTCACCTGAAGGACCGCATCCCGGCGGGACAGGTTCTGGTGAATGGTGGAGTCGGCGAAACGGGTGAGAGACAGATCCTCTCCCGTCAGCCTGGCCTCGGTCTGATCAGCGTCGGAATGATGCAGTGCCGTCTTCAAAATCCGGAAACACTCTGAGCGATCCATCATTTCCCCACCCCCACCTTTATGTTTCGGAACCTCGCCGGGGACGCACCGTGTCCGACGTGGGCTATCTGAACGGGTTCTCCCTTGGCGCAGCCGGGCAGCCCCCACATCTGCCACTCCGCCTCGCCGGCGACGGCATCACACGAGTTCCAAAAGCGAGGGGTCATGTCGGTGTATGCTGCGTTCTTCAGCATGCGGGTGATCTCTCCGTCCTCGATCTCCCAGGCTATCTCGGTACCGAAGTGGAAATTCAGGCGCCTGTCATCCAGGCTCCAGCTCTTGCTTGAGTCCATGAAGATGCCCCGGCGGGTATCCTCTATGATCTCCGCCAGCGTGGCCGTGCCCGGCTCCAGGCTCACGTTGGTCATGCGGACCAGGGGCAGGTTGTTCCAACCATCGGCCAGCATGCTGCCGTTGCTGGCCTGGCCCAGGGTGGCTGCAGTTTCCCTGCAGGTGAGATAGTCCACGAACAGCCCATCCTGGACTATGGGGGTGCGTCTCGCCGGCACACCCTCATCATCGTATCCGAAAGTCCCCAATCCCCCGGGCACCGTGGCGTCAGCAGCTATGTTCACGACCTCCGATCCATACCGAAACTCGCCCTGCTTGTCCGTGGTGAGGAAGCTGGTGCCGGCGAAGCTGGCCTCGCTGCCGTAAACCCGGTCGAGCTCGATGGGGGGTCCGCAGGACTCGTGGATCTGCAGGGCCAGTTGGGAAGAGCCCAGTATGAGATCGGTCTTTAACCTGGGACACACGTCCGCCGTCAGAAGCTGCACCGCCTCTCGCGACAGCGTCTCCGCCCTGTCGAAAAGGTTCCAGGCCTCTACGTGCTCGTAACCTCCCCGGACCTGGTCGCCGAAGGAGCGGCGCTGCACGTCGCCCGAACCGGAAGCGGTGGCACCCAGGGAGATCCCCAGCTCGGTGAAGATCTGCTCGATGTACGATCCCTCGGTGCTGGCAAAGGTCTTTTTCTCCCGGCGGGCAAGCATCGACGCCGTCGCCACCCGGACCTCGTCGCGCGAGCGCAAGACCTCGTCCAGCTCCCGGAGGAGCTGCAGCCGGTCGGAGGTCTCAACCTCGAATGGGTCCTGGAAACACGGCGTGGTGTAGGTGTCGCGGACCGGCTCCAGGGGAGAAAGCGTCACCGGCCTGCGCTGGACCAGCGCCGAGGCCCAGGCGGTGCTGACCGCCTGCCGCGCCACCTCCCGCAGCTGGTCCCGAGTGAGATCCGCACTGGCGGCGAACCCCCATCCTCCCCCGGCCAGAACGCGTACTCCGAACCCTCTATCCTCTCTCTGCAACAGTGATGTGACCTGGCCCGACTTCACCATCATGGGCTGGTCCAGTCGCTCGACGACGCGTACGTCGGCGTAGCTGGCCCCGAGCCGGCGGGCCTCATCCAGGGCAACTCTCAGAAGATCCTCCACTCGGTGACACCTCCCGTGTCGGGTGGGACTCCGCCTGCCTGAGGTACACCGCGCGCGGCACTTCCGACCGCCAGCCTGGCGGCAGTATACCGGCACTGCCCGAAGCCCGCGCTCAAAGTCCCTCATGTGCATTATAGGGAATAATCAGGAATCCGGTCACACCCCACGACCGCCTAATAAGGGCACAGCGCTGTCCGGAAGGATGTGCCCCAGCGGCCTGTTGGCTCTGGTCAGGATAATCAGCGGTAGAATCCCTGTCGGGTGAAGACGACGGATACCGGCGTACGTGCCGGGGGGCCGATGGTGCGGATACCCGAAATCTCCTGCTTCACGATGGAAGGAGTCGCAGCACGCCTACAGGAATTGTAGTGTATGCTATTGCTTCGATTTCGATGCGACGAAGGGAGGCACCATGGGGGCAGACCACTCGAGATCCGGCAAGGCCCTGCTTTTCGCCGGCCTGTTGATGATAACCCTGGGTCTACTGCGCGGTGAGGCCGTCGCCGTGATGCTCAGGGCTGTCACCATCTGCTTCGAGTGCATCGGCCTGGGATGATCCCTGTATATGACCGTCAAATCAAGGCTGGCTGACACTGAGAAGAGACGTCGACTGTACCAGGTCATATCCACCATCGCGGCAAATTCTCACCTCCGGGGCTTCATGGACGGCACTGTTTACGGCGGTCCGCTGAAAAAGGTGTGCGTGCCCTTTCTCAACTGCTACTCCTGTCCCGGCGCCGTCGCCTCCTGCCCCCTGGGTGCCCTGCAGGGCATGGCCGCGGCGGGACGTCTCTCACTGTATGTCCTGGGGGGACTCGTCACCTTCGGGGCCCTCCTCGGACGCTGGATCTGCGGTTGGCTGTGTCCCTTCGGGCTGCTGCAGGAAATCCTCTACGGCCGGACCCGGGTCCGGTTGGCTTTTCCCGCCGTGCTGAGGAGCGTCAAGTACGCAGTCCTGGTCATGATGCTTCCCCTGGCTGCCTGGTGGACGGACGCCTCCGGCGTGGGGCTGCCCTACTTCTGCGCCTACCTGTGTCCGGCAGGCACCCTGCAGGGGGGCATACCCCTGCTCATCGCGAACCCATCACTGAGAGAGCTGGCCGGGGCTCTTCTGACCTGGAAGCTGGCAGCGTTGGTGGCCGTACTCGCGGCCTGCGTGGTATTCTACCGCCCCTTCTGCAGGAGCCTCTGCCCCCTGGGTGCCCTCTACGGACTCTGCAACCGGGTCTCGCTCTGGAGGCTGCACCTCGATGGGACCGAATGCACGGCCTGCGCCCGCTGCGACGAGGTCTGCCCGGTGAACCTGGAAGTCTCGAGACAGCTCAACCACCCGGAGTGCATTCGGTGCCTGCGCTGCGTCGGGGCCTGCCCGGGAGGCGCGCTGCGCTGGGGACTCGACGGGACAGGACAGCAGCAATCGAGTAGCGAAGGGAGGTGTCCGCGATGATGCCAAAGCGCTGGGGCAGTATCACCGCCCTGCTGATTATCCTGGGGGTCATCTCCGCCAGCTGCGGGCCCATTACCGGTCCTGCACCCGCTCCCGAGGACAGTGCTCCGTCCGCCCGGCTGCAGCTAATGGGTGAAACCACCATCGACTTCCCCGACTACTTTCAGGGAAAGGTGGTCATCCTCAGTTTCTTCGCTCCCGGCTGACGGCCCTGCGTCGAAGAAGTGCTGCAGTTGCAGCCGCACATCGAACCATGGCGGGAGCAGGGAATCGAGGTGGTCTTCACCACCGCGCGGAGTGTCGAGGACATAGAGAGTTTCATAGAAGAACGGGACGTGACCATGCAGGTGCTGCTGGACCCGGAGTTTGAACTGCACGTCAGTTACGCCGTGCGGGGGATCCCCGCGGTCTTCGTCATCGATACCGATGGTGTGATCCGGCATACCAAGACCGGGTGGGGATCCGGTTCTCTCGAGGAGCTGCAGGGGTGGATCGCCGACCTCATCGATGATTGACCCCGGGCAGGCTCAAGAGCGACTGCCGCTCCAGGTTTGAGTCTGCACGGGGAACGCACAGGGCCCCCGGCTGCAACAGCCCCGGTGTAGCTGCTGCAGCCCGGGCCCACTCCTGAGAGGATGAACGGGGCGTTCACGGTTCTATGATCAGATCCTCGATCTCCCTGGGGTAGTAGGTGATGAAATCCATGCCGTCCTCGGTCACCACGATGGTATCGGAGTGGCGGAAACCCCCCAGGCCGGGTACGTAGATACCGGGCTCCACGGAAAAGACCATGCCTGGCTGCAGGATGGTGGAATCACCGGTGTCAAAAAACGGCGCCTCGTGACCCAGCATCCCCAGGGCGTGGCCGGTGTGATGCCGCCACGTGTCGCTGATGTCGTACTTCCTATACACCTCGCGAACGGCACGATCAACCTCGGAACAGGGTATCCCGGGCCGGATGGTGTCGAAGGCGACCTGCATCATCTCCATCATGTACTCGAAGAACTCACGCTGTTCATCGGAGGGTTCACCGAGGAACATGGTCCGTTCCAGCTCACTGTCGTAGCCGGCCACGTTCGCGCCGGCTCCCGTCACCAGGTTATCGCCCTCCCTCATCACAGCGTTTATGTTCACCGCGTGGGGCAGGGCAGAGTTGGCACCTATCTGCCCGCGGAAGCCCGCACTGGCTCCCACGCGCCCCAGGGGCCGGTAGCCCGGGCCGAGGGTCTTGAGCATAACGGCACTCGCCTCGCTGCTGGCCCACATGGACACCTCGTTCTCCGTGCGGCCCGCCGCACAGTACTCCTGGAGCAGCGCATGAGCCAGGTTCCCCCAGCGGGCGCTCTCCCTGATGAGCTCCAGTTCCTGGGGTGACTTGATCATCCGCATCTCCTCGATCACCGTCGGCCGCACGGTGAGGGTGAGGTCGGAGAGCAGGTCCGTCAGCTTCGGCCCCCTGTATCCCATGGGGCTACCGTAAGCAGGGCTCTCGGCCATGAGGTGGGCGGATGCCAGGTTCCTATCGCGCAGGACGTCGGCCAACTCCTGCATCGGGTGTTTGTCTCCGGGATACTCCGGGTAGGTCACCACGTCATCAAGAACGAGGGCCGTCTCGGCGTGTTCCGTCTCCAGCTCGGGCACGAACAGAAAGGACGGCCCGTCGGCCGGGAGCACCAGGCACGCCGGTCTCTCCGTCGAGATGAAGTGAAAGCCGGTCAGATACAGGGTCGACAGTCCGGAGAAGGTGATGAACCCCTCCATGCCCTCGTCTGTGACCTTCTTCAGAAGCTTCTCCTGCCTTCCGACGATTTCGTCGGCGCTGATCATCAATCTCATCTATCTTCCCCCTCACAAGGTTACCTGTAGGATTTCGTCAGCGGGATGAAACGATCCTTCCGACGGGCAGAATAGGAACAGCCCAGGAGGGAGGATGCTGCACGTGAGCACATTCCATTTTTCGCCCAGGGCCAACAGGGCCGGTGAGATCAAGTGGAGGCCGT
>PWUB01000151.1 GCA_003563755.1 Clostridia bacterium | reverse complement strand
GGTGGCAACTCTGGGCAATCCGTACTGGTTCCTCTGGTGGGTAACCGTCGGCACATCCCAACTGGCCTGGTCTCATGGCCAGGTGAGGGGCGGAAGATGGATATTTGCTGCTGGTCACATAAGCTCCGACATCCTGTGGTTGAGCGTTCTTTCTGTCGCCACTGCAACGGGGCGCAGGTTCCTCACCGATCAGACCTACCAGTCGATGCTTCACATCATGGGAATAGTTATCGCCCTGATCGGCCTCTACTTCATCTACTCGGCCCACAGGCTCCACCGGGTCGGCGCGGATCCTGGTTGAAGGCTCCGGTCATCATTGCTGTCCTTACACCGGACTGCCCGTCCGAGGACTATTTCACGGAACCGTTGAGGAAACCCCTGCAGGCACTCATCCCTGGGATGAGAGTACACCACGGAAACGGAGGCTCTTCCTGTGGGATGCAAGTGAGCTCCCGGGAGAGAAGGGTGATTTCCTCTCAGCCCGGTCGGGGGTGACGGAGCCGTGAGTGGTGCGCAGCAGGCCCGCGACCGGCGAAACGAGGAGCGACCTGAAGCGGCGGTGAGTACCCTGACAGTGACACCGGTGCCGAGTGCCTGAAACTGACCTTCCTGGCTTTTGACACCGCCGAGTGGGGTATGTAACACTTAGCAGGGATTACTTACTCGCGTGCGGTCAGCCGGTGCAATGTAAAGGGTCCGAGGGGAGTCATCGTGCGGTTTAGAGCCCTGATGTTCGTCTGTCTCACAATATGCCTGGTGTGCCTGGTGCTGACGGGCGTCACTGTGGCCAGGTGGCACGAGTCCTACCGCAGTCTCACTGCTTTTAGGATCGAACTGGTGGCGGTGTGCGAGACGGAGGACCCCACCGGGTTCGATGTTCACCTGCTTATTATTAACGACGGTGAGGTTGATGTGACGGTCGCGCGCCTTTCCCTTCTACTGGATTGGGAGAACAGGTTGATTGCTTCGGCGCCCATTCACCCCGATGACCTGGTCGTGAGGTCGGGCGAGGAACAACCCTTTTCTACAGTTCTCACGAGCTCCCTGCCCGCCGACCGGCGGCCGACGGTACAGGGGTGTGTCACCGAGGGCCCGTGGTCGGTGCGGATGGAGATGGTCCTGGAACACCCCACCAGGGCCGGCCGGTTCGTCCTGCGGCGCGTCAGCGCTCTTGATGATTGATCCGGGCAGACGGTGAGAGAGGTGTGAGTCATATGGACGGCTACTCCGAGGATGCTGGGCGCAGGAGGATCGTCAACTGGATCGTCGTGACCTGGTGCTTCATCATCAGCTACCTGGTCATCAGCTCCTCGGGTGAATTCGGCCCGTACGCCCCCCTGCCGGCAGGTTCGGTGGCTCTTTACGTCACCACCTTCATCGCGGGTTTCATGACTGGATGGCTGATCGAGGAGCTCGGCCCCGGTCTTCTCAGGGTGGGGGCCCTCGTCCTCATTCCCCCCCTCATCGGAGGAGCGGCCCGAACCGTTCTTCCGACCCTCATCCTGGAAGGCGACTTTCGCATGGCAGTTCTTCTCGGTTCATGGGTACTGCAGCGGGTTTTGGTACAGATCCTCGTCCTGGCCCTCTTCGGCGTAGCGTCCTTTCTCGTGGCCCTCGCTGCCTCGGAGATCTCGCGATGACTCCATCACACCAATCCGGTCGAGTGAGTCGGTCAACCATGGGTGTGTACATCGTGACCGGTTTTCCCGGATCGGGGAAAACGACGCTCGTCGAGCGGGTACTGGACGAACTGTCCCCTTGCGACGCCGGGGGATTCGTCACCCGGGAGGTGCGGGAGAACTCGAAGCGCATCGGCTTTGATATCCACACCCTTGACGGTGAGCATGCGGCCCTGGCAAGGGTCGGACCCGGATCACCACGTGTCGGCAAGTACGCCGTGGATATTGATTCCTTCGACCGGGTGGGGGTGAGATCCCTGGAGAAGGGCCTGGCCGAGGGCAGCTCTCTGCTCGTTGCCGACGAGGTTGGAAAGATGGAGCTGTTCTCGAGGAAGTTCCGACAAGTCGTGCGGCGCATCGTCGAGGATGATCTGCGTCTTTTCGCCACGGTCCCCATGAGATCCTCGGATACCCTGGTGCAGTACCTCAAGCAGCATCCCCGCTCGAAGACCTGGCAGGTGGATAGAGGTTCCTTTTCTGAGACGCTCGGCGAAGTCGCAGAAGCCATCGGCGGGGACATACGCGGGGCCGACTCCGGGATCTGATGCCTGCCTGATGGGGGAGACGGACGGCTGAGATCCTTGCCCCTCTCTGCATTCTCCGTTCGGCCGACCTTTTCGATCAGGGCGCGCGTCCTTCCCGTCCGCGGCGAAATCCTTCCTTCGCCCTCATCGATGGACCTCTCAGTGCTGAAGGCATGAACCTGCCGTACGTGGAAGAAGAGTGGAAGAAGAGAAGACAGGAGGGATGATGCAGGGTGTTCAGCTGCACAGCGGGGGAGGCGGGGGAAACCGGATCCCCGGAGGACATCGAGGTGCACGTTGATCGGTACGGATCGGATCAACAGCAGCACAGCCTCCTCTTTGTTCCTCGGGAGGCGACGGCCGACGGAGCGGTGCTGTTCGTGCACCCCGGCGGGTGGAGTCACGGAACTCCCCGCGTATACGTACACGTCGGAGCCTTCTTCGCGGGCATGGGCTATCCGACGATCGTGGCCGGCTATCGACTGGCACCCGAGCACCGGTTTCCGGTGCAGGTTCACGATATCTTTGGAGCCTACGTCTCCGGCAAAAAGACCCTGGCGGAGCTGGGTACACCTCCCGGCGGCGTCGTAGTGATCGGGAGCTCCTCGGGTGCTCACCTCGCCAGCTTCCTCGTCTATGACCGGTCGCGGCAGGTTGAGCTCTCGGTGGATCCTTCGGATCTGTGCGGTTTCGTCTCGGTCAGCGGGCCCCTGGACCTGGATGCCTGCAGAAACCCGTACCTCAACACTCTGCTGGATGATCTCTTGATCTGTGAAGGGCAGCGCGATGAGGCAAACCCGATCCGGCTGGTACGGGGCGATGAGAGGGTACCCGTGCTCTGCATTCACGGGGATGCAGACGAGATCGTGGAGCTCGAGAATTCTGTGTCGTTCGTACAGAGGGTGAGAGAGGGAAATGCGGCCCCCGCCGACCTGTACGTTGAAAGGGGCGGCGACCACTTCCAGCTGGCCGGTGGAGTCTTCTCGGGCGAGGGCCCGTCGACGATGTTTCTTCGCAGCTGGCTTGAGCGGCTCTGAGATCGTGATCACCTAGATCCCATCCCGTCGGGCCGGAGCCACGGAGTCCCGGGGCCTCCGCCGCCGATGTGTGCTTCTGTATTGTGGGCATCCGGTCACCCCGGCCCCTCTTCATCCCCATGAACCCGCGGCAAAAAATTAGGGTGAGTCATCGACAGTACGGGAGGGATAGCAGTGACGGAACGAAGCCGGGAAAAAGGGTTCGTGCTGCAGTGGATCGATGACAACAGAGACTGGTTCTCCGACTTTCACATGCAGATATGGGACTATGCGGAACCGGCGTGGCGGGAGTACAGGTCGGCCGCGGCCTACTGCGATCTTTTGCGGACCGAGGGGTTCTCTGTCGAGGAGGGCTCCGGGGACATGCCCACCGCCTTCGCTGCCACCTTCGGCGAGGGTGGCCCCGTCCTCGGAACCTACGCAGAATATGATGCGGTACCAGCGAACTCGCAGCAGGCGGTGCCGTACCGGGCTCCCCGGGAGGGTCTGCACCCGGCAGCACCGGGCCACACAGACCCCCATTCCGTGTTGGGAGTGGCGTCCCTGGCCGGTGCTTTCGCCGCGAAGAGAGCCGTTGAAGAATTCAACCTCAAGGCGACAATCAAGGTGTTCGGTGAACCGGCGGAGAAGATGTGCGGATCCAAGCCCGTTCATGCTGCCAGGGGCTACTACGACGGGGCCGATGCCTTCATCGCCTACCACCCCCACCGGGCTAATACCACGGTGCATGATACCCACTGTGGCTCGTACTGGAGCGCGGTTTTCACCTTCGAGTGCAGCCGGCCGGAGGAGTGGGTGGACCAGGATCTCATTCCTTCCTCGGGCAGCGCCCACGCCGCCGCGCGCTGCCCAGGGGCCATCGATGCCCTGTGCCTGATGTACACCACGACCAAGTACACCAAGGAGGCCATGTTTCCTCACACCGGAACCTGGACCCTGAACGAATTCATCCTCGTCGGAGGAGATGCCACCGCCGACAATCTGCCCCCGAGGTTCAGCCAGATTCAGTACGCCTGGCGTTCACCGACCCTCGAGATCCAGCGCCGGATCGAGGACGTGCTGGTTCGAAACGCCAGGCAGGCTGCCCGGGCGACCGGATGCGAGGTGTCGATGAGGTGGGTGACGAAGACACGGGTGGGGCTCGCCAATCACGCTCTCAGTGACCTCACCTACCGGAACCTGCAGCTGGTGGGCCCCCCGGCATATGGTGAAGAGGCCCGCGCCTTCGGCCGTGCCCTCCAGGAGAATCTCGGGTTAACCCCCATGCAGGATCCCTACCCCGATGTGCATCAGCGGCTCACGCCGCCAGAGGAACACGAGGCAGCCCTGCGCAGCGGTCTGCCCGGGTGGCAGAAGAACTTCACCTCCGATGACTACGTTGAGTACACGTGGCACGCTCCCACGGTCCGCCTGTTCACTGCCCGTCCCCGCCTGAAGCCCCCGAGGTCGGGTTTTGCCTATCCTGCCTGGGCCAACAATGCCCTGACCGGAAAGCCGCAGGTCATGGATCCCGGTATGTTCGTTGCCGCCAAGACCATCGCCGCCACCTTCGTGGACCTGATCAGCCGTCCTGAGGAGCTGGTCAGAGCCAAAAAGGAGTTCGATCAGAGGACCGGCGGCGGCGTCGGTGGAGACCGGTGGGTGCGGCCCCTGCTCTCGGGCGACTTCGAACCGCCGGTGGACCTGAGGTGGCCCGAGTATGTGACTACAGCCAGGGGCGAGGAGTGGTGGATTCCCAATTCTGACCCGGGAGTCTATCTCTGACGTTCGGAACCGCCCGACTCAGATGACATTGCCGGCAGGTTAACTGTTCGCGGTGGCGAACTCAATTGGCAGTCCGAGCTTATCTGTGTGATGAGAGGAGTGACCGAACAGTGCTAGAAAGGATCGACCGGGAGATCCTAGCAGATCTATACCTTTCCAGGGCCGGCATGGACTTTTTGATCGAGCTGGTGGAGGGTTACGGTCCCAGGTTCGGAGGCAGCGTGCAGGAACGCCAGGCCGCGGCCTTCATCGAGGAACACTTCCGGAAGGCAGGTGCCGACGAGGCGTGGTGCGAGGAGTTCGAGTGCGTGGGCTGGGAGCGTAAGAGTACCGGGTTGAAGGTGACCGCACCGCGGGAGCAGTCCTTCGACTGCATAGCTCTCCCCAACTGTCCTCCGGGCGAGGTGCAGGCACCCCTGGTGTATCTGGGTGACGGACATCCCCAGGCCTACGAGGAAAACGCAGACCGCATGAAGGGCTCCATTGTCATGGTGACGACGGCGACGCCCAGGTTCTACCACCGTTCCATGCACCGCGGGGAGAAACTCGGCAGGGCCCTGGAGGCCGGGGCCGTGGGTTTCATCTGGATGCGTGGTGAGCCCGGTGGGCTGCCCGAGACCGGTTCGGCCCGTTTCGGCCAGGCATGCGAGGTTCCCGCCATCTCCGTCTCCTACGAGACGGGTCACGAAATCCTGAGGCTCCGACGCCACGGTGACATCAGCCTCCAGATAACATCGACCAACCGCATCTTCGATACCACCTCTCACAACGTGATAGGGGAGCTTAAGGGCAGCAGCCGCCCCGACGAGGTGTTGGTCGTCGGCGGCCACTACGACGGGCATGACATCAGCCAGGGGGCAGCTGACAACGGTGCCGGCACGGCGGTGGTCCTCGAGGCACTGCGGGCCCTCGCCCCCCACGGTGAGCACCTGAGGCGCACGATCCGTTTCGTCGGCTTCGCCCAGGAGGAGATGGGCCTTCTGGGTTCTGACAACTACGTGCAGACTCACGCCGACGACAACACAGTGTTCATGCTGAACCTGGACGGTGCCGGCAGGGGTGACAGAACCTCCTTCACCCTGCAGGGATGGCCGGAAGGGGTCAGCTTTTTCAAGGACATGGCCCGGGGGATGTTCGAGGGTGACATGTCCGTCGGCAGCTCCTTCGGACTGTATTCCGACATGTACCCGTTTTCAGCCCGGGGAATCCCCTCCGCTACCCTGAGATCGGGCCAGCGGGGCAGCCAGGGAGCGCCCCGGGGCTACGGTCACACGTACTGGGATTCCCTCGACAAGGTGAACCCGCGGTTTCTGCAGATGGATGCGGTGCGGGTGGCCCGCATTTTGCTGAGGCTGGCGACAATGGACGAAATTCCCCTGAGGAAGAAGAGTCCGGGGGAGATTCGGGAGATAATAGAGGAGATGGGCTACGACATGGTGCTGCGGTATGAGAAGCGGGATGTTCCTGGCTGAGGTACTAGGTTGACACCGGCGGTGGCTCTGGCACGATGTGCAGGTGCACCGCCGGCCCTTTCCCAGGATATCTGCCAAGCATTCCCCAGCGCACCGCTCAGTCTATGTACGCCCTGGCCGGGGGCACTCGACTTCTCGAACTCTGTGCGGACATGACTCCATCCCAGGCACCTGTCTTCAATCCGCGGGGAGGGTGTGCCATGGAGGGCACAAGGGTATCGGAAGAGACCAGGTATGCTGCCCTGGTCCACGTTCTCGGTCTGCTCACCGGTTTCATCGGGCCGTTGATCGTGTACTGGTTGAGGTCCGAGGAGGACCTCGTGCGGGACCAGGCCAGGGAGGTCATCAACTTTCAGCTAACGACCGCCCTGGCGCAGGTCGCTTCCGCCCTGTTAGTGCTGTTGATGCTCGGCGTTCTCACGGCCCTCGCGGTCCTGGTAGCGGAGGTGGTTTTGTCAATCATCGGAGCCCTGGCCGCAGCCAGGGGAGAGCGCTATCGATATCCGGTGTGCATCCGTTTCGTGATGCCTCCGGATGGCAGCGAGGCGTGAAGGGTTCAAACCTTGATCTATCAGGGAATGCCTGTATGATCCCGATGCAAGCAGGAGTGGCGGGGTCCGGCGTTGAATTCTAACTGGTGCTATGCCATGGGCCTGCACGGCTCTGCCGTGCCCATGAAGGGGGAGTTCACGGTGAATAGTGATCCTAAACGGGTGGGTGACGACCCGTCAGGCTTGGAGCGTCCGGAAATCGGCAAGTCTCTTCCCCGTCGGATCATCGATCACATCGAGTACCTCATAGAAGCGGGAAGACTTCGTCCCGGAGACCAGCTTCCCTCCGAGATACAGCTCGCACAGAGTTTGGACGTGGGGCGTTCCTCGGTCAGGGAGGCCATCAGGGTTCTCGATGAGCTCGGCGTGGTGATGGTACACCAGGGCAAGAGAACGGTCCTGAGAAAGAGCGGGCAGAACATCCTGGACATGCCCGTGAAGCTGGTCGTCATGATGGACGGCATTCCGTACAAGGAGGTATCGGAAACCAGGAAAGCCCTGGAGGCCCGCTGCGTGAAGCTGGCCGCTCTCCGGGCCACCCACGCTGACATCAAGCGCATCCTGGACAACGTGGATGAGTGCGAGAAATGCCTGAAAGACAGGGAGCACTTCGTGGAGCTGAGCGTGGAGTTTCACCTCATCGTGGCCAGTGCTGCCCACAATCGCGTCCTGCTGCGCATGATTCACGCCATCCGGAGCAGGCTGGGTAAGACCTCCCGCATCGAGGAGAAGATGCGGCGTTCCCTGGAGCAGCACCGCGATATTGCCAAGTGCATTGCCCTCCGTAATCCCCAGGCCGCCGAGACGGCCATGATGCGGCACCTGGAGACCGTGGAGCGGATCCGTGCTGGAGAATGAAGGCAGGATTCATGTCATTCGGTGTCTGTTCGTCCTGCCGCCGATGATCCCGGTCCGGCCTGATCCTGCCTCCCCTCTCCACCGGGGTCATGGCTGGTGCCATCCCCGTGAGATGCATAGCCATCCCTGTCGGCTGTTGCACGCCACGCGGCCTCCTCACAATCTGCATCATAAAGGATCTCAGGCGCCTGCATTGCGGGTCGCATTGCCGCGCATTTTCGGGCTGCGCATGGTGAGGTCGCACGGACCGTATCTGGGGGCGTGCGGTTCTCATGCTCAGCGGCGAGCGTTATACTGTTAGTTGGTGTGCACGTACCCTGCAGTACCTGCACTCGTGGCAGATCACAACCGAGGCCGATGGCGGCTGACCTGAGGGGAAGAGGACCTCGTGCTACCTTCGTTGAGTCTTCTGAACTGGATTTTAGCGCTGTCCCCCATAGTGTTCGTGCTGGTACTCATGATGGCATTTCGCTGGAGCGGTGGTCGGGCCGGTGCGCTCAGCTGGTTCATTGCCTGTGCAGTTGCAGTGGCCGTCTTTGGGGGTGGGCTGGACCTCATTGCTTCCGCTTCTATCAAGGGCTTGTGGACAACGATTTTCATCCTGTACATCATCTGGGGGGCAATGACTCTTTACAACGTGGTGGATATCGCGGGGGCGTTTAAAATCATAGCAGACACCTTCGCGAAGCTTACGGGGGGCGACAAGGTGCTGCAGCTCCTGGTTCTGGGTTGGGCTTTCCCCTCGTTCTTGCAGGGGGTATGTGGTTTCGGTACCTGCGTGGCGGTGGCCTCGCCGCTGCTCGTGGGCCTGGGTTTTCCTCCAGTGGTGGCTGCCGCTTCCGCACTGCTCGGGCATTCCTGGGCGGTGACCTTCGGTTCCCTGGGCTCATCCTATGCGGCTCTGGTCAGTATGACGGGACTCAGCCCGGAGGGTCTGGCTCTGTGGAGCTCGATCTTCCTTGCCATAGCTGGTGTTCTGGTCGGCGGCAGTATCTGCCTGCTATACAGAGGGATTCGGGGACTGCGGCACGGGCTGATGGCGGTGCTGGTTATCGGTGGGACCATGGGAGCCACGACGCTCATCATGGCCAACTTCATAACCCCGTACATCGCGTCGGTGGTGTCGGGCGTGGCGGGCATGCTCGTGGGGGGGTTAGTGCTGCCCCGAAGCCGCTGGTATCGTCCTGATGGCGAGGGAGAGGAGATACGCGGCAGCAGCTTCCACCGGGCGTTTGCTCCCTACTACATTCTGCTACTCTTGGTCTTCGGCGTTTACCTGACCCCCGCCCGTGAAATCCTGGCACAGTTGCGCGTGGGACTGGCCTTCCCGAGAGTTGAGACTTCCTTCGGTTACGTTGTTGAGGCGGTGTCGCCGTACGCACCAATATCGCTTCTGACCACCCCGGGCACCCTGATCTTCCTTTCGGTCTTCATCACCGTTTTGTTCTTCAGCAGGGCGGGCATGTGGCAGGCAGGCGACGGATCCAGGGTGCTGGCCCGGGTGCTGCGGCAGGCCGTACCTGCCACGGTCACGGTCATGACCATGAGCATGATGGCCGTGGTCATGATGGATTCCGGGATGACCACGCTCCTGGCCCAGGGAGCCGCCGAGTTCACCCGCAGCGCCTACCCGGTGGTAGCTCCCTTCGTCGGGCTTCTCGGGGCGTTCATGACTGGCAGCAACACTTCATCGAACATTCTGTTCGGAGCTTTTCAGCGTGACGTGGCGATAATCCTGGGAGCGAGCTCGTGGATAGTGTCGTCTCTGCAGACGGCAGGAGCATCGATAGGGAACGCAGTGACCCCCATGAACGTGGCCCTGGCCTCGGGTGTGACGGGGATCGTCGGGCAGGAGGGAGACATCATCAGGAAATCCATGAGCTACACCCTGGTCATCACACTCATCCTGGGGTTGCTTGGTTTCGTCAGTACCTCGTACCTATTCACAAACATCCCGTGAGGAGATGGTTCGGCGGTGGATGATGATCGGGGCGTGGCGAAGAGGTTAGCGAGCGCGTGCGGCATTACCGACCGGAGGAAGGCACTTCTCTGGTCCGTCATTCTGGCCTGGGGCAACTTTGCGATCCTGTATCGCGGAGTCGCCACCGGTAACGAGACCCTCACCGCGGTAGGGATGGGAATAATGGCTCTGGCCTGTTTGCTGCCGGTACTGTTCGGCTGACGGGTGCCGGTAGCGGTCTGTCATCGGTACGCACGACCGGGGCTGGAGGTCCCCAGAGCCGCCAGCGAGTTATGCCAGGAGCATGCGGATCCGGACACTGACTGGTGAGTGCACGCCAGTCGTCATCTGTGGCATTGATGATCTGCCTGATGCCCAGGTAGTGAAAACGGTGACCGGGCCGGGTGGATCCGAAAGGCGTTGATCATTTCGACAATGCCGTCTACCAGATGGACGGCCTGGCCCATGCTGAGGGATGTCAAACTGTTGCTGAGAGGCACAGGACTCCCCGAGGCGCTGTCGACACTGTATGCTGATGATCCCGTGCGGCTTCTGGCAGCCCTTGCAGAGAGGGAGGAGGAACTCCCCTGAGGGGGATCGGAAGAAGACGCTGGTGGACCTCAAGGAGGACACTGTGGATCCAGAGAGCCTGCCAGGTGCTGTCCAGGGATCGTAAGCACCCGATCCGATATCCCTCTCTTGCCCCGACTCTGACCACGCCTGCCGGTGTCCATCCGGTCCACTCCATGCACGAATCGCCTCGTCACTTAGATAAGCAGTACTTGCAGTTGAAGAGTAAGATCCTTATATAATAATCTTACGTTGTATGCTCAAAGCCAGCTTCCGAGGGGAGGTAGGACTATCTTGGGTGCTGCATCAGGCGATCGGATCCGGCAGTATGCCCTCTTGTCAGGGTTTCTGGCTGAGGCGGTTATAGATGAGTCATTCCATTCGTACCTTGAAGATTCGGAACACCCGGTACTGAAGCTGGTGCGAGATGCTGAAACTCGGTCTTCAATGGAAGACGCTGCCCTGGATAGGCAGAGGGAATTTGCTCGCCTCTTCCTGTTACCGGGTGGTGTCAAACCATACGAGTCGGTTTACCGTGGTGATGAGCCCCTGTTAATGCGGGATCCCTGGATTAGAGTGAAAGCATTCTATCAGCGATGCGGTTGGTCCCTCCGTGACTCCGCCCTCCCTGAGGATCATTGTGCCGTCGAGCTGTCCTTTATGGCGCACTTAATATTCGAAGATCAGCACGACGAAGCCAGAGCATTCTTCACCCAGCATGTGATCACCTGGATGCCACAGCTGTTCAGGGATGTCATTGACAATCCCCATGCGGAGTTCTACCGGTCGGTGGCCGAATTCGGCCTGACTTTTCTTGATGCCGAAAAGAGAGTGTATGATGCCGTCGAAAGCTAGATGAAATGTATGCGGGGAGGCGAAAATCTGTGAGTGAGAACCTCGAGATGCGACGGCGTGACTTCCTGAAGCTGATGCTGGGGACGGGGGTGGCTGTGGGGACGGGTATGCCCATTCCGACCTTCGCCCGGGCTGTTCAACGAGAGGGTGTGGTGGAGGACGCCGACCAGGTCGTACCCAATTTCTGCAGTGTCTGCAGCGGGGGATGCGCGATGAAGGTTCACGTCAGGGACGGAAGGGTCGTTCACCTTTCCGGCAATCCCCATGATCTCGCCGCCGGGGATCCCCTCGATCCTTCGGAGGGGGGGCGGCTGTGCGTCAAGGGATACAGTGCACTTAAGACGCTTTATGATCCAGACCGGGTCAAGTTCCCGATGAAGAGAACCAACCCCAACAAGGGCATGAATGAAGATCCTGGCTTCGTGAGGATCTCGTGGGATGAAGCCATTGAGAAAGCTGCTGACGGATTGAACGAGGTCATTGATCAGTATGGCCCGGAGTCTATCCTGATGCTTTCACGGAGCCACCCGTATCTCATGAGACTGGGGCGGGCCATAGGTACTCCCAATTTCGTGGCGCACCAATCCACCTGCTTCACCACCCAGGAAGCGGTGTGGAAAGCAATGGTTACCGGTGGCGCCAAGCCCTGGACCTACGATGTCGAAAACTGCCGTTACATCCTGTCCTTCGGCTGGGATGGCCTGGGCAAGGGCAAGAACATGCAGGTCAGAAACGCCACCAGGGCACTTCAGCGGGGTGCGAAGCTGGTGGTCCTTGATCCGTACAAGTCCGTGACGGCCTCGAAGGCCCACGAGTGGTTGCCCATAAAACCCGGCACGGATCTGGCTTTCTGCCTGGCTATGATACACATTATCGTGCGGGAAGGGCTGTATGATCAGGCGTTCGTCGAGGAGTACACTACCGGCATCGATCAACTCAAGGAGTTTGCAGGGGAATATACCCCGGACTGGGCTGCGGAGCTGACTGGCATTGAGGCCGATACCATCACCCGTATAGCCAGGGAATTCGCGAGCGCAAGCCCCGCCCATATTCCGAGCCATAAGCGCGATGCTGCCGGGCCCAATTACGCTAACAGCACGAGGTTGGCCCAGGCGCAGTTGATACTGAACGCTCTGGTGGGAACCATCGACAGACCCGGCGGCACGATTCTTTCGCGCAATCCGAGTATGCCCGGACTGGATTCGGTGTTCCCTCCACCGCCGTACCCAACGTCCCGCCGCGAGCGTGTCGATGCGTGGGAGAGAGATAACCCGTTGCTGGGCACTGTCCGCGGTAATTTTGCCACCCTTGCCCACGGAATCCTCAATGAGGATCCCTATCCTGTCAAGGGAGCGGTGGTGAGGCGGTATAATACCCTCTCATTCCCGAACGCCGTGAGAATGACTGAGGCACTGTCGAGCCTCGATTTCATGGTCTGCTGCGAGATCTACCCCTCGGAGATGGCCCAGATAGCTGACATCGTTCTTCCTGAGCCCCACTGGCTGGAAATCAGCGGATTCAGCGCCCGGGGATACCACAGCCTCTACCCGCAGATTGCAGTCAGGCTCCCAGCAGTCGAGTCCCTGCACGACACAAGGGGTTTCGGAACCATTGTCGCTCAGCTGGCCGAAGCTATGGGTTACGGCGAGTACTTCGAGGGCGTATCGGGTGGTGAGTTCAACGATAAACAGCTCCGGGCAGTCGGCACCTCCTGGCAGGAGCTTGCCGACAGTCCGACGGGCCTCTGGGAGGACAGGCAGGTCCTTCAACCCAGGACATCGTTTAACACACCGAGCGGTAAGATAGAGCTGTACTCCACCGTCCTGCAAGACGCAGGTTTTCCTCCCCTGCCTCATTGGAAGCCCCGCCGGGAGGAACCATCGGACGAGTACCCGTATCACTTCCTCATAAGCAGACCAGCTACACACAAGATGACCCAGACCCAGAACAACCCGCTGCTGATGGAGGTATATCCGGAGAACCATGCCACCATGAATGCCTCCCTAGGGAGAGAACTGGGCATTCGGGATGGTGATGAAGTGTACGTCGAGTCGAGGGTGGGACGGATAAAGCTGAAAGCCAGGCTGATCGAGGGCATTCGCCCTGATTGCGTGAAGGTGGACCACGGGTTCGGTCACTGGAGCAGGGATCTGACCCTCGCCGGAGGTGTCGGGGCAAATGATGGAGATTTGATTCCTGACATGACGTTCGAAGAGATGTCGGAACTCGAGGACCCGGGAATGGGAGCATGCATGACGGACTTTGGGGTCAAGGTCTACAAGGCCTGACGGGCACGCCTTGATGAAAGGGGATTCGATTTATGGCAGCGATGAGTAACACCGTTATGCTGGTTGATCAGTCGCTATGTGTCGGATGCGAGGCGTGCACCACGGTATGTAAAGCCGTCTACAGTGTCCCCAAGGGCATTTTCCGTACACAGATAGACCGCAGGCAGAGTGGCTTCTTTCCGGAGGTCAGCACTACCTACAACAAGAGAGCGTGCATGCACTGTGAGGAAGCAGCCTGTGTTATGGCCTGTCCGACCCGTGCATGTCACAAGAGCCCCGAGGGTCTGACGCTCATAGATAAGCGTCTGTGCATCGGGTGTAACTACTGTATAGCCAACTGCCCGTACAACAGCATAAGCTTCGACCGCGGGGCAAACGTGGCCGAGAAGTGCACCCTGTGTATAACTCGTCTTCGTGACGGCCTTAATCCCCTGTGTGTCGAGGTCTGTACCTCGCGGGTCATCAGCTTCGGCGACCGCTCCGATATGCTGGATCGGGCGGAGCAGAGGGTGACCGAGCTGCGCCAGCAGGGATACAGCAACGCGCAAACATACGGTGGTACGGAGTTGGGGGGGCTCCGAGTAATTTCCGTTCTCAGTGATCGTCCTGGGGAATTCGGGCTGCCCGTGGATCCCAGCATACCCCTGGGCCTGAGGGTGTGGCGCATGGTTCCTCTCACACCGGCGGTCATAGTCGCCGGCGGACTGGTTCTCGGTATTAACTACCTGCGCACCAGGCGCCTGCGAGGGGGAGGGACAGAGAGCACAGAAACCGGTGAATGAAATCGGTCTGCTGCATGACCTACTCTGCGGGGGACGGTGGCTTTCATGTCCTCCGCACCATGCTACCGGCACAATAGCCCTTCTTTCCCATGTGTACCGGGGAGAACACCGCGGAACCTGCCCCAGGTGACTGCGGTTGGCTTTACTCGCTTTCGATTTCCCCTGGGTTCGGAAGTGTGCCATCCGTGCCGGTTTGAGGGGAAGGAGGATATCATGTTCCTTTCCTAGAAACTTTCCTTTGGTCACAAATACGTTTGGTATTCGGAGAAGGAGTGGTGCCATGAAGGATCGACTGGCCGCGGTCCTCGATCTGCTGAGGACCAGGGGAGTGGACTACGCTGATGTGCGCGTCAATGACATTGTCCAGGAGCGAATATCGACGGAGAATCTCAAGGCACAGGAGTTGGCCACCGGCCGCAGCCGGGGATACGGTATTCGGGTGTTCATGGACGGAGCCCTCGGTTTTGCCGCATCCCAGGACTTTGACCGCATGGAGGAGACGGCGGAGCTCGCCATGCGTATAGCCAGGGCCACAGCTGGAGCCCGTGCAGAACCGGTGGAACTGGCTCCCAAGGACGTGATCCAGGATCACTACGAGACCCCCGTGGAGATTGATCCCTTCACTCTATCCAAGAAAGACAAGCTGGAGCTCCTGTTCGCCGCCGAACAGGCCATGCGGAGCGAAAAGGCCCGGCTCTTCCGCACCGTGGGTTCCCTGGACTTCAGAAAAGAACAGAAGACTTTCGCGGACACCGACGGCTCCTACATCACCCAGACCCTGTATGAATCGGGAGGTGGCCTGCAGGCCTATGCTGCTGACCAGCGGGGCATGCAGGTGCGCAGCTACCCCAATTCCTTCCGCGGCAACTTCGCCACCGCCGGTTACGAATTCGTCCAGGATATGAACCTGGTTGACAATGCTCCCCGGGTGGCCCGCGAGGCCGCTGAGCTCCTCGAGAGCGAGGAGTGCCCCTCCGGGCGCTTCGACGTGGTGATCGACGGCTCCCAGCTGACCCTGCAGATTCACGAGAGCGTCGGCCATCCGATCGAGCTGGATCGAGTCTTCGGTCACGAGGTCAGCCTGGCCGGAGAGAGCTTCCTGAACCCGGGCATGGTCGACTTCGCCTACGGATCCGAACACGTGAACATCGTCGCGGACGCTACGGTTCCAGGAGGGCTCGGTACCTTCGGTTACGACGATGAGGGCGTGGCCGCCCAGCGGGTGGACATAATCACCGAGGGCAGGTTCAAAAACTTCCTCACCTCCCGTGACACGGCCTCGGTGTTGGGACAGAGGTCCAACGGCACGGCGAGGGCCGACGGATGGGGCAGGATACCCATAGTCCGGATGACCAACATCAACCTGATGCCGGGACAGGGCTCCTTTGACGATATCATCGGAGGGGTGGAGTACGGCCTCTTTTTGCACACCAACAAGAGCTGGAGCATCGATGACAAGCGGCTGAACTTCCAGTTCGCCTGCGAGGTGGCCTACGAAATCAAGGACGGTCAGCTGACAGGCAAGATATACCGGGATCCGATCTACACCGGCATTACCCCCGAGTTCTGGAACTCCTGCGACGGCGTGGCCGGGGAATCGGAATGGAAGATGTTCGGCACGCCCAACTGCGGTAAGGGGCAGCCCGGGCAGGTGGCACACGTGGGACACGGGTCCTCGCCGGCCCGCTTCAGGAACGTGAAGGTAGGTGTCAAGGATGTTGGATAAGGCCCAGAGCTACCGGCTCATTGATTTCGTATTGGAGCAGACCCGGGGCTATCCCACCCGGGTGATGGTCAACTCCCAGGCCGAGGGACTGACCCGCTACGCCAACTCCGAGGTACACCAGAATGTGTTCGAGGATGTCACCAGCATAACCATAACCGTCACCGACGACAACAGGCGCAGCCGGGTCACCACCACCACCGTTGACGAGGAGGAACTGAAAGCGGCGGTGTCGGATGCCCTCGAGAACCTGGAGTTCATCCCGGACGGCGATGCCCAGCCGCCCCTGGTCTCCGAACCCGGAGAAATAGATGCCGATGAGTACGACGGCGCCCTGGCGGAGGAGTTCGACGTCGAGGCCCGCGCCCGCCTGGTGGGTGAGAGCGTGGGAACACTGGCCGAGGGCTTCGAGGCCTACGGACGTCTTTCTCACCAACAAGTGCGACTGGCGGTGGGCAACTCCGAGGGCATCAAGCGGTACGCACGCGACAACAGCGTCAACTTCAGCGCCCTCGTCTCCGGCAGCGGCGGCTCGGGCTACGCCGAGGGGACATCGGTCCGCGCCGGCGAGCTCGATGTCGAAGAGATCTTCGGCCGGGCCTACGAGAAGGCGAAGATGAACCAGGAGAGGGTTGAGCTGCAACCCGGACGGTACACGGTTATACTGGAGCCCATGGCCGTGGGCAACATCCTTACGTATCTGTCGTTCATCGGGTTCAGCGCCAAGAGTGTTCAGCAGCGTGCCAGCTTCCTGACCGGAAAGATGGACCAGGAGGTTTTCGACGAGCGGATCAGCATCGTCGACGATCACACCCACCCGCAGACGGTGTCTCTACCCTTCGACTTCGAAGGCTACCCCCGGCAGGTGGTCTCCCTCGTTGCAGACGGGGTGATGAAGGGCCTGATATACGACGGGATGAGCGCGATGGCCGACGGAGTTGAGAGCACCGGCCATTCCGTTGACATGCCGCAGCGTGGAGGCATCCCCATACACCTGGTCATGAGCGGCGGA
Source organism: Clostridia bacterium (assembly GCA_003563755.1). Next base: position 4,234 of record PWUB01000151.1, on the reverse strand, counting down.
GACTCCACCCTGGAGGAGATAATCGCCCGGACGGATGACGCTCTCCTGGTGACGCGCTTTCACTACATGAACGTGGTCAATCCCCGCGAGGCCCTGCTCACCGGACTGACCCGCGACGGTGTTTTCAGGATACAGAACGGCCGGATAACCGGCGCTGTCAAGAACATGAGGTTCACCGACAGCATGCTGCGGGCCCTCAACAGCCTGGTGGAGATCTCGAGCGACCGGGAGAAAACCCCGTTCTTCTTCGGCAATTTCTACCTACCGGCATTGAAGATCGAGGGGTTCCATTTCACCGGCAAAACGGATGCATGATGTGATATCATATTCTCCGCGGGCGGTGCACGGGCGGTGTCCGTGCACCGCCCGCTGGCTTTGGGATATCATGGCTGACGAATGTGGAGGTGCGGCGCATGCGACTGGAGGGCGAGTGCAGGACCACTGCCATGGGGATCCTTCCCCACCTGGACGTCAAGCAGGCCCTGGATCTGAGCATGTCAGTGGATGTTGCCTTTTGGCCCCAGCTGCCCCGGCTGAGTTTCTTCGATGATATGTATGCCCAGATATGCGAGGGATTCCCCGGCGTGAGGGTGGATCCGGATGCCAGGGAGATAGCCTTCGACACGGAGACCTTTCACCAGGAGCTGCCCCTGTTGTTCGAGGTGTGGGAGAATCCCGAGGCTTTCCAACTCTCCGGTATGTACAGCCAGACCTTCCACCGCTTCTTGGAGGCAGGCCTGGCGGACTACGACCACGTCCGGGGACAGGTTATCGGTCCGATCAGCTTCGGTCTGTGCATCCTGGATGAGGAGGGCCGGCCGATCATCTACGATGATGACGTGCGTTCGATACTGTTTCCATTCATAGCGAAAAAGCTCAACAGTCAGTATGCACAGCTGAGGGAGAGGCACCCGGGGCCACTGGTATGGGTGGATGAACCCGGCCTCGAGGCCCTGTTCAGTGCCTTCACCGGGTATACCGATCAGCGGGCCCGCCTCGACTACCACGCCTTCCTCGAGGAAGTGCACGGCCCCCGGGGCGTGCACCTGTGCGGAAACCCCGACTGGTCATTCCTACTGGATCTCGATCTCGATATCCTCTCGATGGATGCCCTGGCCAACGGTGAGGTGCTGGTGCGCTACGCCGACGAGATAAGGCGTTTCCTGCAGCGCGGAGGGATTATCTCGTGGGGTGTGGTCCCCACCCTGACGGAGGAACTGGACGGCCAGAGTTTCCGAAGCCTGGTTGCCCACCTGGAGGAGCTGTGGGGCTATCTCGCGGGCAGGGGCATGGACATAGATGAGATCCTTGACCGCAGCTGGCTGGCCCCGGCCCGGTGCTGCCTCATCAACCTCGACGGTGCCCGGACCGTTCAGCGCTCATTCACCCTTCTGGAGCGCATCGCGGACGCCGTTCGGGAAAAATACGATCTGTGAGCGGTGCTGGGCGTACTCGTTGACACCCGCCGGGGAGAGCGAATATCATTATTTGTGATCCATCATCGTCGGGTGATGGGTCAGTGAGGCGCGAGGGTGGCGGAATTGGCAGACGCGCGGGATTTAGGATCCCGTGCCCTCAGGCGTAAGGGTTCGAGTCCCTTCCCTCGCACACCTTTATCGCTCTCATGCGCTGCCGGGTCCCGGCTGCCCTTTCCCTGCTAGACATGCCAATATTGGACATGTTCTCAGGCGATTGGTTATCATAGGAGGGCGCTGGGAGTCTCTTGCGACGAAACATACGAGTTCTTGATATTGGGAAGGGGAGCATCTGTGGTCAAGGCAACGGTTGAGAGAGTTGAGGATAAAGACAACGTCCGTCTGGTGCACGTAGAGATTGATGCTCCGACGGTGAAGAAGCACCTGGACGAGGCTTTCCAGGAGCTGCGCAGGGACGTTGAGGTGCCGGGGTTCCGAAAGGGAAAGGTTCCCAGGGTCCTGTTCGAGCGCCACTTTGGTGATGAGCTGATCTGGGAAGAGGCTATCGAGGAAATGGTTCATGAGGCGTACATGCAGGCTCTGGAGGAGCTGGAGCTGAACCCCATAGCCCTCGAGGATATAGACGTCGAGGAACGCGAAAAGACGGGTGTGACCTTCACCGCCACCATCGAGATCATGCCCGAGGTACAGCTCGGACAGTACCGGGACTTCGAGGTGGACCTTGACCTGCAAGAGGTCACCGATGAGGATGTGGACGAGGTACTGCACAGCTTCCGAGAGTCCCGGGCTTCCATCACTCCCGCCGAGGATGATGATGTGCAGCTTTCCACCGGAATGCTGGCCGTGATTGACTACCAGGGCTACATCGACGGGGAGCCCTTTGATGATCTCACCGACGAGGAGGCCATGGTGGAGATCGGTGCCGGCGAGATACCCGGCCTGGAGGAGGGACTGCTGGGATGCAGGGCGGGTGATTCGAAGACCATAGTGGCTGAGATACCCGATGATTTCCCCGCGGAGGAGCTTCGCGGTGAGGAAGTGACCTTCGAGGTCGATGTCAAGGAGATCAAGATCAAGGAGCTGCCCGAGCTGGATGACGAGTTCGCCCGCGATGAGTTTGAAGAGGACAGCCTCGAGGATCTGCGGGCGACCACGAAGGATCAGCTCAGTTTTACACGTGAGCAGGACGCCCTGAATGCGGTCGAGGAGCAGGTCATCGACGAGGCGGTCAAAAACGCCGAGGTCGAGGTGCCCGAGGTCATGGTCGAGCGGCTCATCGATGAGCGCGTATCCGAGTTCACGCAGAGGCTTGATGAGATCGAGATGGATCTCGAGGAATACGTTGAAATGCAGGGCTTTGAGAGCATGTCGGAGTTTAGGGACCAGTTCCGCGAAGCATCTCAGGAGCACATACGACGAATGCTGGTGATCGGGGCCGTTTCCGATGCCGAGGGGATAGAAGTGACCGAGGAAGACGAGGAGGAGGAGCTGGCGAGGCGTGCTGCCGCGACCGGCATAGACGTGGACATGTTCCGCAGGGCTTTCTCCGATCCCCAATACCTCGAGGGCATGCAGGAAGAGCTCCGGGCCCGCAAGACGCGTGAGGCGATGGCCCGCTGGTCATGTCCGCAGTACGATGAGGTGAAGCAGCGAAACGCTGAGCGGCAGGAGCGCTGGTACCAAAAAAGACAGGAAGCACTCCAGCGGGCGGACGAGGGGGAGATAGAAGTCGACGATGCCGATGTCGTTGCTAAGGAAGAGTCTCCCGGGGAAGCCTAGGCGCGGGTCAGGATAGTTTTTCATGGAGGAGGATCTGCCTGCGGGGGAGAAAATGTATGTTACACCTCGATCTGATACGGGGAAGGATGGTACAGAGATGAACCTTGTACCCATGGTCGTTGAGCAGACGGCGCGGGGTGAGAGAGCCTACGACATTTACTCGCGGCTGTTGAAGGACAGGATCATCTTCATCGGCAGCCCGATAGATGACAGTGTAGCCAACCTGGTCATCGCCCAGCTTCTTTTTCTCGAGGCCGATGATCCGGATCGAGATATCTCCATATACATAAACTCACCGGGCGGTGCAGTGGATGCCGGACTCGGCGTTTACGACACGATGCAACATGTCAAGCCCGACGTCGTAACCTATTGTGTGGGTCTGTCGGCCAGCATGGCCGCCCTGCTGCTGGCAGGAGGCACCAATGGCAAGCGGTACTCCCTGCCCAACTCTCGAATCATGATCCATCAGCCCAGCGGGCAGGCGGGCGGCAGCGCGGAGGACGTCAGGATATACGCCGACGAAATACTGAAGATGCGCAAGCGGTACAATGAGCTCATGGCGAGACATACCGGCAGGAGCGTTGAGCAGGTGACCAAAGATTCCGACCGGGATTTCTTCATGTCAGCCGAGGAAGCCCTGAAGTACGGCGTGATTGACCGGGTGCTGCATCCGACGACCGAAGACTAGCCGCTTATTCTATCCCGTGTAATGCGGGGTAGAGAGGAGAGGGAGGATGTTTAAATTTAGCGAGGACAAGGGACAACTCAAGTGTTCATTCTGCGGCAAGTATCAGGAACAGGTCAGGAGGCTCGTCGCCGGTCCGGGGGTTTACATCTGCGATGAGTGTATCGCTCTCTGCAATGACATCATCGAGGAAGAACTCAGAGATGAAGTGGACCTGGACATCAGAGACATTCCGCCACCCCGGGACATAAGGGATTTCCTGGAGCAGTACGTGATCGGGCAGGACAGGGCCAAGCGTATCGTCTCCGTTGCCGTGTACAATCACTACAAGCGG
>PWUB01000030.1 GCA_003563755.1 Clostridia bacterium | reverse complement strand
GACCGGGTGTCCCCCGCTTAGGTTTCCTTGGCCACCGCAAGACTAAACACGATCGCCACACTCCCGCTTAACGCCGAGCACCCTTGCCTCAAGGGCTTACGGCTGAAGCGGGGAGCATAACCAGTATGGATGGGATCTGCGCCCCCATTTTCGAACGGATCAGAGGGCTATTTTGCGCTATGGTGCAGCGGCATCCTCTCCCCATAAGTGTTGTTCCAAATAGGTCAGCGATGCCTGATAATCGATGGCCGAATGTATCTCCTCCCTGACAACGGCCTCCTCCTCGTCGTCCTCGCGTTCCTCATGCTTCATGCGATGATGCCATGTGCCCTTGGATAGAGCGAGCGCCTCGCAGCACCGGTTGAGGCCGTATTCGTACCGATGCTCCCTGATCAGATCCACCTTCTCGTCCACCGTCAGCGCTCGCCCAGGATATTTTTTAACAGGGCGATCTCAACCTCTTTCTTGCCCAGCATTCGCTCGAGATCACCGAGCTTCTTCTCGTACATCTTGACCTCTTCTTTGCCCCCGAACACCTCTGCTCCATGCCCCTCGAAGTGCTGCTTCCACTCGGAGACCGTCACCGGGTGCACATCATATGCCCTGGCGATCTCGGCCAGGGGCTTGTCTGATTGCAGTACCTCCATGATCACCTGGAACTTGAATTCAGGGCTGTACTTCCTCCTTGATCTTGCCACACAGATCGCTCCCCTCAGGGAGACAATACCACTGATTCCACAGACCCACAATTGGCCCTCTCATCATAGCGATCCAGGTGGTTCGAACTCAGGGGCGCACCTCGACCTTCCTGATACTGTCGAGGAGACCCGCAGTGCTCGTGGGTGGCGAAAGGCCGTGAGGTCGGTATCTATCTTCGACCACCGGCCTGGCCGCCGTCGCGTCGACAGAATAGTCGGAGGCTGATGCTGGGGACCTCTGCATCCGAAGGCGTCGCACCGCTCTACGGGAGGCGGGCACCACACTGCACGCAGTACCCGCAGTAGCGTGCTCCGCGAGGATTTGAGATGGACGAGACGCATGTTTGCAGCGACTGCCTCCAGTCCCCGGTGATGCGGCTCCCCTGCGATGCTAGACACCGGTGATAGTCCAATCGTTTGATGCCTGGAGGACTCATCTTCCTCTGCACCGAATTTATCCTTGGAGGCGATGAGATATGTGGAGCATGAGGCGTTCTGACAGAGCAATGAGTATGGACGATGCATGGAGCCTGCTGCGTTGTCTCGAGGTGGGGAGGCTCGGGGTGATATCGGACGGTGAGCCCTACGTCATCCCGCTCAATTACGTGGTGATCGATGACTGCATTTACTTTCACAGCGCCACGACCGGCAGGAAGATCGCTGCCATACAGGACAGCCCTCGTGTGTGTTTCCTTGCCGACGAAATGATCGGTATCAAGAAGGGTCAAACTGCCTGTGATCACGGCACGTTCTACCGCAGCGCCGTCGCCTGGGGAGAGGCAGTTATCGTGCAGAGCATCGAAGAGAAATTGCCTGCGCTGAAAGCCCTGCTGCTCAAGTACGGGGGGGATCCCACAGAGACCATCCCCGCCGAGGCCCTGGAATCGACGGCCGTTGTCCGCATTCGCGTGCAGGCCCTCTCAGCAAAGCAGTGTCTTGCCGATACATGAAGGCGGGGATCGAATGCAATCTGACTCGCTGCAGTATGGCGCGGGTGTTAGGGCGGGAAGGTGGAGTTGGTTTGCCCTGCACCTGCAGGGGTGGTCGCCTCAGTGTTGAAGGTTATCTATCAGTACATCGATGCACGAGGGAGGAGAGCTGGTATGGCTGACAAGGTATTCCTGCAGGATTTCACACGACCGGCCTTCGAAGAGTACCTGGAATCGGAGCCGAACCCCGTGGCTATCATCGCCCTGGGTTCCATCGAGCAGCACGGTCCTCATCTACCCCTGGGAACCGACAGCTACGCAGCGATCAGGATAGCGGAACGGGCTGCCCAACAGACCAACTCGATCGTGGTGCATCCGTGCTGGCCCGGTTACTCACCGCACCACATGGGGTTCAAGGGAACCGTAACTTTCCGGGCTGAGACCCTCTCGAACATCATCATTGACACGGTGGACAGCCTCGCCAAGCACGGTATCAAGAAGGTTCTGATCCTCAACGCCCACGGGGGCAATGCACAGATAGCAGCCTGTGCCGCCCGGCTGGCAAGGCGCCAGACGGGTGCCATCGTGCTGATGCCCTCCGGTCGCATCGGCGGAGACATCTCGGAGATGATGAAGAAGGTGGATGTGCACGCCGGAGCGGGTGAGACCTCCACTGCCCTGGCCCTCTTCCCCGAGCTGGTGGAGATGGAGCGCGTGGAGGGATTCGAACCCACCGCTGCCTTCCCCCCCCAGGTGGAGAAGCTCCGGGATCCCGAGGGACCGGACCCGGAACTCAGGGCCCAGCTCGTCATGGCGTACATCGGCGACACCCACGAGTTCACCTCTTCGGGCGTGTACGGATTCACCGATCCCAACGACGCCGACGCCGAGGCGGCGGAGAAGAGGCTCACCGAGCGTATCGGACGCCTGGTCAAGTTCATCGAGTACTGGAAGACAATAGATCTTCCGTAGAGGCAGGGAGTTGAACGAGCTGGGGCGCATACTCAAGTACGAGGAGCTCACAACCGAGGATCTGGACCGACTGGATCGCGACACCACGGTATTGCTCATGGCGGTCAGTCCGATGGAAGCCCACGGCCCCCATTTACCAATCGGCACCGACCTGTTCGTGGCCGAGAGTATTCGTGACCGCTATGCTGACCTCATCCTCGACGGGTATCCTGGTCATACTCCGGTCGTCATGCCCTCACTGGCGGTAGGCGCCGACACGCTGGCACGTACAGGCTCCCTGCAGAGCCCGGCGCGGGTCCTGGAGACTCTGCTGGTGGCCCACGCACGCAGCCTGGCTTCCAGCGGGTTCAGGTTCTTGTTCATAGCCGACAATCACGGCGGGCCGCGCCACCTCCTGGCCTTCGAGGCCGCGGCCCGCCTCATGCACCGCCGTCACCGATTTCACCTCGTTAATCCCTTCACCCGGGAGTTTGCTCTCATGATGTCCGGGGACCAACGTCTTCGTGACGCTGGACTCGGGTCGGGTACGTGCGGTGACCTGGATGATGTGCATGCCGGGACCAACGAGACCTCACTGATGCTGGCCCTTCACCCGGAAAAGGTGGACTCCGATCACCGGCAGATGCCCCGCAACAGGCCACCCTCTCCGGGGATCCTTTTTGCCGCCGCAGCACGGCTCCTCGAGATCTTGGGGGCACGAGAGCTGGCTCGTGAGATCAGGGACGTGGGCGCCATCTCCGCATGGTCGGGCTCAGGGGAGATGGCTGCCTACATAGGTGCACCGGGCAGGGCCAGTGCATCCCGGGGTGAACGTATGCTTCGGGTCAGACTGGAGATCGCCGGTGAGTTTTTCGAACAGGCCCTTGCAGATGAACCGGTCCCGACGCGCCCTCCCCTTTGGCCGCTCAGGCTCCTGCGGTTTCTGCCGTAGCTGCATGCAGCCCGTGATTGCTTCTTGATGAGGAGGTATTGACATGAAAAGATCTCAAAAGCCCTTAATTTTCGACGGGTGCCTGTTCACCGAGGGGGACTTCTCGGGGTGCGCCCCGGATGTGATTGATGCCGGGCTCAGCGGATTTCTCCTCACCGTGCCCCGCTCGGGAGAGGGGTTCAGGGAGGCTGCCCGCAGCATAGCTCGCGTCCATGAGGTGGCCGACGATCCTCGCTCACACCTGGTTGTGGCCAGGAACCACCAGGATCTGAGGGATGCGTGGGAAGCGGACCGGAGCGCGATCGTGCTCTGGTTCCAGGATCCCCACGCGATGGAAAACAGTCTTGAGCTCCTCCGCGTGTTCTACGAGCTCGGAGTCAGGGTCATGCAGCTTACCTATAACCAGTCCAACTACCTGGGCACCGGCTGCACTGAGCCCGTCGACGCCGGTCTGACCGCTTTCGGCAGGACCGTGGTCCGGGAGATGAACAGCCTGGGCATGGTGGTGGACCTTTCACACAGCAGCCGCCAGACGGCGCTCGATGTCCTCGAGGTCAGCACCGAACCCGTGCTGTTCTCCCACGCCAATCCGAAGGCACTGACCGACAGTCCCAGGAACAAGGGCGACGACGAGATCAAGATGGTGGCCGCCGGCGGCGGAGTCATCGGGCTTACACCGTGGGGACCGCTCTGCTGGAAGGGGAAGAGACGCCCCTCGCTGGATGACTACCTCGATCACATAGACCACGTCGTCGACCTCGTCGGAGTGGATCACGTGGGCTTCGGAAGCGATAACACGCCCGATCACAGCACCGATGAGTCGGGTACGGTTGAACAGGCCGAGCTGTATCCCGGGGTCGTGGCCGAATACAACCGCGTGGTGGGAACCCGGCCCGAAGTTCGACACGCCGAGGGCTTCTCAGGTCCCCACCAGGTGGGCAGCCTGGTCGAGGGATTGAAGGGGAGGGGCTACTGCCAGGCGGAGATTAACAAGGTACTGGGTGCAAACTTCCTCCGGGTGTTCGGTGAGGTATTCAGATGAGCGGCGGTCACTCCCCGGACGCCCGGGTCGACCTGGGGGGAGGACAACGCATTCAGCTGGACAGGCTGCAGCGGGTGTGTGCCAAACCCGAGCTGTTCGCACCCGGTGAGCAGCCCTTCTGGGACCACCCCCACATCTCCCGGATGATGCTTAAGGCCCACCTCGATCCCTGCATCGATGCCGCCAGCCGCAGGCCCGAGGAGATCGAAGCCATCGTGGACAATCTCGTCCACTCCCTCGGGCTTAATCCGGGCGATGAGGTGCTCGATCTCGGCTGCGGACCCGGCCTGTACTGCGAACGGCTGCAGGAGCGGGGTCTGAGAGTTACGGGCATCGATCTATCGGCCAACTCCATCCGTCACGCTCGGTACCGTGCCGCCGAGCGGGGCTACGACATCACCTACGTTCACGGAAGCTACCTGGACATGAGCTTCCGGGGCCGCTATGACGCAGTGTTTCTCATCTACGGGGATCTCTGTGCCCTGACAGACGATGAACGGGATCGGCTGCTGTCCCTCGTTCGCCGGGCGCTGAAACCCACCGGTAGTTTTGCCTGTGACGTCACAACGGTGCATCACCGCAGGCAGAGTGCTGTGGGTAAGACGTGGTATGCGATCGAGAGCGGATTCTGGAGGCCGGGGCCCCACCTGGTGCTTCAGGGGAGCTTCGAGTACCCCCAGGAGGATGTCGGAGTCGACCAATACGTGGTCCTGGATGACAGCGGTGAGGTGTGCGTGTACCGGGTTTGGCAGCGGTATTACTCGGCCGAATCACTCACCCGCACTCTGTGTGATCACGGTTTCACCGTGACCCAACTCTGGAGCAACCTCGCCGGGGAGCATCACTCGGAGGACGGTGAGTGGATCGGGGTGGTGGCCTCACCCTGCAGCCCGGCGGGTGAAGTGGGTCGGCCACCGCGGTGATGCTGTCAGGGAGAGAAAAGGAGAAACTGGCTCATGTATACCATCAAACTGAACGACGCAGCCATCGGGAAGAGACTGGCCCAGGACATTCATGACGAGATGGGCAGGGTTCTACTTCGACGGGGCGTGAAGCTGACCTCCGGCTACGTTCGACGCCTGCGAGAGAAGGGCATTCAGACTGTGTACGCTCTGAACACGCTGGCTCCCGATGTGATGCCAGAGGCAGCTCTCAGTGAGGAGACGCGGATCCATGCCGTTAACGTCATGCGGGATTTCGCCGCGAGGATAACAGAGGGGCGTCGGGTGGACCTGAGGGTGATCAATGATACCGTTGACAGCATCCTCGACGGCCTTGCGAGGCACCGAAACGCCATGATGAACCTGGTCACGATAAAGACCATCGACAACTACACCTTCGAACACTGCGTCAACGTATGCGTGCTGTCTGTCATGCTTCACCGCGCACTGAGTGAAGATCCGGATGACGCCATCCTGCTGGGTGAGGGAGCTCTCCTGCACGACGTGGGCAAGGTGTCCATACCCCCGAGCATCCTTCTGAAGCCCGGGGCGCTGACCGAGGAGGAGTACGAGGCCGTCAAGAGACACACGGTGGTAGGGCACGACATCCTGTCGAGGGCACTGCACCACTCGCCGGCTCCGGATATCGCGATGCTTCACCATGAACGGCCCGATGGGCGGGGATATCCGGAGGGACGGGTGTTGGAGGAAATCGACCTATTCGGAAGGATCGTGGCCGTGGCTGACGTGTACGACGCTGTTACCAGCGACCGCATATACCGGGGGAAGCTGCGACCGGACCAGGCCGTGGATCTCCTGCACTCCGTCGCCGGGTCGCAGTTGGACGCGGCTCTCGTCGAGACTCTG
>PWUB01000200.1 GCA_003563755.1 Clostridia bacterium | reverse complement strand
TGCTTGACGCCGGATCCTCGGGCGATTCTCCAGAGTCCACGGTGCTGGATCTGACCGGAAAATCCCCGATGCTGATCAGGACCGGGTTGATAGGCAAAGACGAGTTGGAGCGCGTGGTGGGACGGATCTGCGGGACACGAGATGTCGAAGAAGCTGCCCCGTCGACGAGATCACTGCTCGTTGTCTGCACCGGTAACACCTGCCGCAGTCCGGTGGCTGAGCGGGTACTGCTTGAACGGCTCCCGCACAGCATCCGGGTCGGATCAGCGGGTGTTGCGGCGGTGTCGGGGCACCAAGCCACCGACCACGCAGTCAGGGCGGCCGGGGAGGCCGGGTACGATCTATCCGATCACAGATCGAGACACCTCGACCAGGTGAACTGGTCACTCGTGGCGATGGTGATCACCATGACCCACGATCACGCAGACCAGGTCCGGCGTTATCTGGATGAGAGGGGCCATCACGACATCTGCGTGTGCACGCTCGGAGACCTGGCGGAGCCAGGAGACGGGGGGTTGGCCGGTGATATACCTGATCCCTTCGGCGGGTCACTGACGGTGTATCGAGAGCTTGTCAACCGGTTAGAACAATTGGTGGAGATTGCTAGTGATAGGATCATCAAGCACCTTTGCGGGGAGGAGTGAGCAGTGGTGGGTAACGATGCAGTGGCCGTGTTCAACCGGGTGGCCGTGGGCTGTGACCACGGAGGCATTGCTCTCAAAGCTATGGTGGTCAAGACCCTCGAGGGACTCGGCATCAGCGTGCAGGACTGCGGAACTCATTCCGACGAATCCGTGGATTATCCGCTGTTTGCCCGGCGGGTGGCGGAGGCCGTTGCCCGCAGGCAGGTCGATGCTGGTATACTCCTCTGCGGCACGGGCATCGGCATGGGGATGGCTGCGAACAAGGTTATGGGGGTGCGAGCGGCGGTCTGCGGGGAGCCCCTCTCGGCGCGTCTGACGCGAGAGCATAACGATGCTAACGTCCTCGCCATGGGGGCAAGGGTGATCGGATCCGGCATGGCGGAGGAGCTGGTTACGGTCTTTTGCACCACAGATTTCGCAGGTGGAAGGCATGAACGCAGGGTGAAGGCAATCTCAGAGATGGAGGACGAAATCTGTCGTCGATGATAGGGGGAACTCCGACGTGGATGTCGATGAGATCAGTGCCCAGGTGCGCCAGGCTGCGGAGATGCTTCTGGAGGTGGCGGAGCCCGATCCCGGGGAGATCCTCGTCCTGGGGGTCAGCACCAGCGAGATCCAGGGACAGAACATAGGGTCGGCGAGCAGCGAGCAGTTGGCGGCAGCCGTCTTTGAGCCGATCTTCGCCGTGGCCGAGGAGGACGGACTGTACCTGGCTGTGCAGTGCTGCGAGCATCTCAACCGCTGCCTGGTGGTGGCCGGGGAAGCGGTTCGGCGGTACCGCCTGACTCCAGTTTCGGTGATTCCCACCGTGAGAGCCGGGGGGGCGGTCTCGACCCTGGCCACCCAGAGGCTTCAGAGTCCGGTTGCTGTAGAGGGCATACAGGGACACATGGGCATGGATATCGGTGATACATTCATAGGTATGCACCTCCGTCCCGTGGTGGTTCCCGTCAGGATACACCGCAAGTCAATAGGTGAAGCCCATCTGACGATGGCACGCAACAGGCCACCCCTGATCGGGGGGGCGAGAGCGAAGTATCCCGAGGATGCTCATGGTAAGCGGGTGAGATATCCGGATTGTCGTTGAGATCCAGGGATGCCGTCGGATCTCTGATGCATCTGTCGACTTGGTGCTGGGAAAGAAGGTAGCAGGGATGGTACAATACAGTTGTACTGTCTACAGCGTGTGACATGGGGGAGGGGCGAGGGCCATTCCTGACTTACTGCCGTTCATGATCGCACTGGGATCGGGTTTGATCATCACTCCCGTGATGCGAAGACTCGCTGTGTGGCTGAAGTGCTTCGATCGCCCCGTTGACCGCAGCGTGCACCGTGCCCCCGTGCCCTACCTCGGTGGGGTGGCCATTTATCTGGCTTTTGGTATTACATATCTCCTCCTAGGCAATGGTGATCCCGCCGTACAGGGTGTCCTGGTGGCCGGTGGTGTCGTTGTTATCATAGGAATCTTGGATGATGTTTTTCGGCTTCCGGCGTGGATGAAGCTGGCAGGCCAGATGCTCGGAGTCCTGATTCTCGTAGCCTACGGGATCAGGATCGAGAAGGTGACGAATCCCTGGGGTGGCTTCATTCACTTCGGAGCCTGGAGCGTGCCGGTCACCTTCCTGTGGGTGTTGGCCTTCACGAACGCCATCAACTTCATTGACGGGCTGGACGGGCTGGCCGCCGGTGTGGCCGTCATAGCAGCGGTCACGTTCTTCTTCGTTGCCGTCCAGACAGGCCAGCCTCCGGTGGCGCTGTTTCTGACCACGTCCCTGGCCGGCGCATCCCTGGGTTTTCTCCCCTACAATTTCTATCCCGCACGTATCTTCATGGGTGATGCGGGTTCGATGTTTCTCGGTTTTGGTCTGGCAGCAGTTGCCATCGCGGGCACTCTCAAGAGTACGGCGGCCATCGCCCTCGGAATCCCGGTCTTGGCCCTGGGACTGCCGGTGATGGACACGGTATACGCTATAGTGCGACGCTTGAGGAATGGACAGGCCTTCTACGAGGCGGACAGTGGACACCTGCACCACAGACTCATACAGCTGGGTCTGAATCAACGCGAGGCTGTGTTACTCATGTACTGCATAAGTGGCTGGATGGGTATCAGTGCCCTGGCCCTTGCCAATCTTCGTCCCGGACCCGGGATCGGGGTGATGACCTTCGCATTCTTGTCTCTGTATTTTGGTGCGAAGAAGTTCGGAGTTATGGATATGGAACGGAGAGATGACTTCCGTTGAACAGATCGACGATCCTGTGTGCGTTCGGGACCAGACCGGAAGCGATAAAGATGGCACCGGTGGTGAGGGAACTGCAGCGGCGGGACGATCACTTTGACGTGGTGGCGGCCGTAACAGGGCAGCATCGGGAGCTTCTCGACCAGGTTCTCTCTCTTTTCGACATTCATCCCCATTTTGATCTGAATGTCATGACCCCCCGACAGAGCCTCACCGATGTGATGGTGAGGGTGCTTCGCGGGATGGAGGAAGTGCTGACGGAAGTGCAGCCGGATATGATCCTGGTGCACGGTGATACGGCAACCACTCTGGCTGCGGCCCTCGCAGCATACTATCAGCGGATTCCGGTTGGGCACGTTGAGGCGGGGCTTCGCACCTTCGATCGATACCAGCCGTTTCCCGAAGAGATGAACCGTGTCCTGGCTGATCAGCTCGCAGTACTGCACTTCGCCCCGACATCTCTGAACCGGGACAACCTTCTCCGGGAGGGGATACCCAGCGAGGCGGTTTTCGTGACCGGCAACACCGCCATAGATGCCCTCCTGTTGATCACCGCACGGAGTCTACCCTTCGCTGATCACGTGTTGAGCGGTGAGCCGTGGGCGGGGAGAAAACTGGTGCTCGTAGAGGTTCACCGCCGCGAGAACTTCGGTCCACCGGTTCGTTGTGTGTTCAGAGCTCTGTCGCATCTCGCCGCGGAGAGAGAGGATATTTTCGTCGTCTTTTCCGTCCATCCCAATCCCGAGGTGCGAGAGCCCGCGGAGGCCTTACTCTCCGGTCAGGACCGAATCGCGATGATTCAGCCGGTGTCATATCCTGACTGGGCGAATTTGATGGCGCGGGCCCACTTCATCGTCACAGATTCAGGTGGTCTTCAGGAGGAAGCACCCGCCCTGGGAGTGCCCGTCCTGCTGACCCGTGACAAGACTGAGCGCCAGGAGGCAGTTACTGCGGGTACTGTGAAGCAGGTGGGGACTGCGGAGGGGGATGTCCTTTCCGCGTGTCGCCAGCTGCTCGATGATGAGAGTCTGCATCGTCGTATGGCGGAGGCGCGCAATCCGTTCGGCGATGGTGAGGCATCCCTTCGCATAGCGGATGCTATAGAGTATTATTGGGGACTGCGCTCTGACACGGTGGCCGAGTTCACCGGGTGAGAGGGTGGTCCATCATCACCCAGTGGGGAGGTGTTCATGGTGGAGGGAGCCTATGTGTGGCCGTTCTGGCCTCTGGTTAACCTCATTCTGCTGGCGGCGGTCGCTGTGTACTACGGCCGCAAGCCATTGTCGAAGTTCGTGAGTTCCTACGAGGCCGGCGTGGATGAGAGCCTCGACCAGGCTGACAGGAGCGATGAAGAAGCACGGCAAAGGCTGAGAGAGTGGCGCCAGCGATGGCGTGAGATAGACAGCGAGGTAGAGGAGCTCATCCGTAGGGGCAGGGAGACCAGCGAACGACGGGGTGCTCAAGCCCTGCAGCGCGCCGAGATCGAGGAACAGCACTTGAAGAATCGAATCAGGGACACCGTGGACCGAGATCGTGATAGAGCCGTGGCCGAGATGCGGACCGAGATGGCTGGAGTGCTGGTCTCATCGGTTCTGCGAGCCATGCACCAACTGGTTACCGAAGAGGATAACAGACGGCTTATCCGACAGTTTATGCAGGAAATAGGAGATACGTCATGAATCTCGCCGTGGTAACGAAATACGCGGATGTGCTTTACGATTGGTGCGCTGGCAGCGACACCGTCGATGAAGCGGGTGAGTCGCTAGCATGGTTGTGTTCCCTCCTCGAAGGGAGCCGCGATTTCCGTTTCATATGGCTGCATCCGGTTGTTGCCTCCGATATGAAGAAAGAAATACTGGAGCCCGCACTCAGGGATCGGGTATCGCCGGCGATGTGGAGCTTCATGTGTCTGCTCATGGACAGGCGTCGCGAGGGGCTGATTTCTGCGGTGCGCGAGGAGTTTGACGACCGCGTACGGCAAGCCCGCGGGGTGAAGACGGTTGATGTATTCGTTGCTGATCATCTGCCTGAGGACCTGAGAGAGGACCTGCGGCAGGTTCTAAGTGATCATGAGGCGATGGATGTGGCTTTGAGGGAGCACAGGGACCCGGCGGTGATGGCCGGGTTGGTGATCAGAATCGATGATCTCAAGATGGACGGCAGTCTTAGAGGAAGGCTTCGCAGTGTTCAGAGGCTGCTGTCGGCTGCATCGGATGGGCAGATGCTGACAGGAAGGGATGAGGACAGTTGAGTGCGAGGATCGATGAGGTTAGCTCCATTCTGCGCCAGCAGCTGGAGAGCTATGAGATCAGAGTTGATGTCGATCACGTCGGCACAGTCATAGAAGTTGCTGACGGAGTAGCACAGGTATACGGGCTCCGTGGGGCCATGGCGGGCGAGCTGCTGCAGTTTGGCACCGGTGTGTACGGGATAGCATTCAACCTCGAGACGGACACCGTGGGCGTGGTGATCCTCGGACCGTTCTCCAACATTAAGTCTGGAGACGAGGTTCGCAGCACCGGGCGGATAGTGGAGGTGCCGGCTGGAGATGAGATGCTGGGTAGGGTCGTCGATCCCCTCGGCCAACCCATCGACGGGGAGGGTCCTATTGAGACGGAGTACACCCGTCCCATCGAGATCAAGGCACCCGGCGTCATTTATCGCGAAGAGGTCAACACGCCGCTGCAGACCGGTTGGAAGGCCATTGACTCAATGATCCCGATCGGCCGTGGACAGCGTGAGCTGATCATAGGTGACCGGCAGACGGGTAAGACATCCCTGGTTCTCGATACGATCATAAACCAAAGAGACAGTGATGTGGTGTGCGTCTATGTGGCGATAGGACAGAAGGCCAGCACCGTGGCCTCCGTAGTGGATACCCTCAAGCGTCACGGCGCCATGGACCATACCGTGATCGTCTCCGCCACGGCGAGTCATCCCGCCCCCCAGCTGTACATTGCTCCCTACGCCGGTTGCGCCATCGGTGAGCACTTCATGTATGAAGGTAACCATGATGTGTTGGTCATCTACGATGACCTGACCAAACACGCGTGGGCTTACCGCGAGATGTCCCTTCTCATGCGGCGCCCACCGGGACGCGAGGCCTACCCAGGCGACATTTTCTACATACATTCACGCCTCCTGGAGCGCGCTGCCAAGCTCAACGAGGAGCTCATGGGCGGCGGGTCTCTCACCGCCCTGCCCATCGTGGAGACTCACGGTGGAGACATCAGCGCCTATATTCCCACAAACCTCATCTCGATCACCGATGGGCAGATTTTCCTGGAAGCCGATCTCTTCTATGCCGGAACACGACCTGCCGTCGACGTCGGGCGGTCTGTTTCGCGGGTGGGTAGTGCGGCCCAGGTGGGTGCGATGAAGCGGGTCGCCGGCCGTCTGCGCCTCGACCTTTCCCAGTACCGCGAGCTCGAAGCTTTCGCTCAGTTCGGCTCGGACCTCGATCGTGCTACCCAGGCCAGACTGGCCCGCGGGGAACGGACAACAGAGGTCTTAAAGCAGGGTGAAAGGCAGCCCATGCCCGTTCACGACCAGGTGCTGGGCCTTTATCTCGCGGTGCGGGGACGGCTCGACGACATAGATATAGGAGAGATCAGCGGGTTCGTCGATGCCTTCCTGGAGTACGTCCGAACCCATCACGGCGGATTCGTTGGTGAGCTGGCGGAATCCGGGGAGATGGACGATGAGCAGGCTGGGATCCTCGATGACATCATTGACCAGTTCAAGGACCTGCGGGAGGATGCAGACGATGAGTCTGAGCGGCAGGTATCCTGATGCCCGCCTTTGAGGGAGGTGAAGACCTGGGACCTGTCGGTAGCGGTCCCGGACCCAAGTGGCCAATCCCAGAGAGATACGCCGCCGGATCAGGGCGGTAAACAACACACGTCAGATAACAAGAGCCATGGAATTGGTGGCGCGGACCAAGATGCACCATACCCGACAACAGGTACGTGCGGCCAGGCCCTACAACGAGCACCTGACGGAGCTACTATGGCGTCTTGCTGAAGCTGGAGACATCGATTCCGCCGAGCTCCCACTCCTGGAGAGCCGCCCGGTGCAGCGGACCCTGGTTATATGCTTCAGCGCTGACCGGGGTCTGTGCGGAGGCTACAACGCCAATATCCTGAGGCGGACTGAGGCCGAGCTGAGGCAGGTGGGCGAGGCCGTCGAGACCCGCCTGGTGACCGTGGGCAAGCGCGCCCGAGACTTCTTTCGCTGGAAGGGTTACGACATCTATGATCAGTTCATCAACATAGGTGAGGAGGCTGACCTGGAGCTCGCCCGCAACATCGGCAGAATCGCCGTGCGGGAGTTTCTATCCGAGCGCGTAGACGAGGTACGCCTGGTGTACACACGCTTTGAATCGATATTCAGCCATCCGACTGAGGTTCAGCGCCTGCTTCCCATACGGCGCGAGACCGGCGGGCCCCAGGATGCGCCCGGGGAACTGTATCATCTGCACGAGCCGTCGGCGGTGGAGATATTCTCCTTGCTGGTGCCGCGATACGTTGATAACACTGTGTACAAGGTGCTTACCGAGGCCAAGGCGAGCGAGCACGCTGCCCGGGTCACGGCCATGAAGAACGCAACAGACAACGCAGGTGAGCTGATCGAGGAGCTCACCAGGCAGTTCAACAGGGCACGCCAGACGGTCATCACCCGTGAAATCACGGAGATCGCAAGCGGTGCGGAAGCCCTTGCCAGGGAGCGCTAGAGGAGGGCGATCTTATGTCGAAGGAAAGGGTCAGAGATGAAGACAAGGACGTTGGGGAGGTTGTTCAGGTCCTGGGTCCGGTGGTGGACGTCAGTTTTACCGAGGAGCATCTTCCCGACATATACAACGCCATAACGATCCAGAGATCCGAAGAGCCGGACCTGGTGCTTGAGGTGGCCCAGCAGCTGGGCGACAGTGTCGTCCGCTGCATAGCCATGGATTCGACGGAGGGTCTCACCCGCGGCACGGCCGCCAGGGATACAAAAGGACCTATCACGATCGCCGTCGGTCCGGAGGTGCTCGGGCGCATGTTCGACGTGACGGGGGCGCCCATCGACGGACAGCCCGCCCTTGAGGGGGAAAGATGGCCTATACACCGACCCGCCCCCGACGTATCCGACGTGGATCCGGCCACGGACATGCTCGAGACCGGCATCAAGGTCATCGATCTCATCTGCCCCTTCGCGCGGGGCGGCAAGGTCGGCCTCTTCGGCGGTGCCGGTGTGGGCAAGACGGTTCTGATAATGGAGCTCATCCACAACGTCGCTTACGAGCACGGCGGTTACTCCATTTTCGCCGGGGTGGGCGAAAGGACCCGTGAGGGCAATGACCTCTGGAACGAGCTCAAGGAGTCGGGGGTCCTGGATAAGACGGCACTGGTATTCGGTCAGATGAACGAGCCTCCAGGTGCCCGGTTCCGTACCGGTCTGGCAGGGCTGACCATGGCCGAGTACTTCCGTGAGGAGGAGGGCCGTGACCTTCTCATGTTCATCGACAATATCTTCCGCTTCACCCAGGCCGGCTCGGAGGTGTCCGCACTGCTGGGAAGAATGCCCTCGGCGGTGGGGTACCAGCCCACGCTCGCCACGGAGATGGGCAACCTCCAGGAGAGAATCACAAGCACACGCCGCGGTTCCATCACCAGTGTCCAGGCAATATACGTTCCCGCCGACGACTATACGGATCCGGCCCCGGTTACGACCTTCGCCCATCTCGACTCGACGGTGAGATTGGAGAGAGCGATCGTTGAACGGGGTATATACCCGGCGGTGGATCCTCTGACATCCACATCGCGTATCCTCGATCCTGCGGTCGTGGGTGACGAGCACTATGATGTGGCACGCGAGGTGCAGCGTGTGCTGCAGCGTTACAAGGATCTTCAGGACATCATCGCCATCCTGGGCATGGATGAGCTCTCCGATGACGACAAACTCATGGTGCAGCGCGCCCGGAAGATCGAGCGTTTTTTGTCGCAGCCCAACTTCGTTGCAGAGGTCTTCACCGGAATGCCCGGTGTCTACGTATCCGTGGAGGATACGGTCAGGGGCTTTGCCCAGATACTCAACGGTGATCACGACCAGCTCCCCGAAGAGGCCTTTTACATGGTCGGTACCATGGAGCAGGCCGTCGACAAGGGGCGCGAAATCATGGAGGAAGCTTCCGATGACTGAGGCTCGTCTGATTTTGAAGATCATAACGCCTGATGGTGCCCTACCGGAGGAGCTGGCTGCCTACGTGGTGTTGCCCACAACATCCGGGCAGATCGGGGTTCTTCCCCGACACATTTCCCTCATCACGAGCCTCGAGCCGGGCGTGATAACCTACCGTCGGCGCCCGGGAGGCGATCTTCATAGGGTGGCGACGGGTGGGGGGTTCGCCGACGTATCCAATGACGAGGTCAGGGTACTGGCGGACAGCGCGGAGGCTCCCGAGGACATCGATGTGGACAGGGCCAGGCGGGCCCTGCAGCGGGCGGAGCGACGCCTCCAGGAAAAGCCGTCCGGGCTCGATGTCGTCAGAGCGCGCGCATCCCTGGAGCGGGCAGTGACTCGTCTGAAGGTAGCCGGTGCCCTGCAGGACGAGTCGGAGGTGTCCTGATCAGAAGCAGCGCGGCGCAGTTACCCCACACTCTCCCCGGGGAGCGCTGCGCTGCGCGTTGCCCTTCACACATAAACCCATCCGCGGTGTCATAGGCATGCAAGAGGAGGCACCGCGGAAGAGGGGTTATCTTGCGCTACATAGTGCTCACGTTCCTTGTTCTATTGGTCACACTGGTCATCTTCATACCGTGGACGATGATGAGCGGTCTCCGGGACAGTCTGCTCGTGGAACCGGGCAACGCTGAAGCTGAGGAGCCGAGGCAAAGGGAGCCGGACCGGTATCCCTTCAACCCGGAGGTTGCGGTCTTCATGAACCGCACCCGGGAGATATCCCACATCCCCCTTGAAGAGTACGTTGTCGGGGTGGTAGCAGCTGAGATGCCTGCCAGTTTTCGCATGGAGGCTCTCAAGGCCCAGGCAGTCCTGGCCAGGACCTATGCGGTAGCCAAGCTCAGGCACTTCGGTGGTGAGGGTACCGTCTTAGCCGAGGATGCCGACATCTCAGACAACCCCGACTACGACCAGGCGTGGGTGAGCGATGAACAGATGCGCGACCGGTGGGGGTTTTTGGGATATTGGATCAACCGCGGGCGAATCGCCGAGGCTGTACAGGCCACCGCCGGAATCGTGGCCACTTACGACGGGCATCTAATCCAGGCCGTTTACCATTCCACGTCCGGCGGCAGGACGGAGAACGCCGAGGCGGTGTGGGGTAACCCCTATCCGTACCTGGTGAGCGTGACCTCTCCCTATGAAGATCATTCACCCTTCGATCTGACGCGCCACGAGTTCAGGTGGGAGACCCTGGCCGAGCGGCTCGGCCTCAGCAGAGCCATGGTGCTCGCCTGTGCGGGTGACCCGCGCAGTCCCGTGGTTCAGATAAAGCATACCGAGACGGCCCGGGTTGCGGAGGCATCAATCGCTGGACATCCCTTCACCGGCGTTGAGCTCCGTCAGCTTCTTAATCTTCCTTCCACATGGTGGGAGGTAGAGGAAAAGCAAGACAGCATCATCTTCCTCGTCCGTGGATTCGGCCACGGTGTCGGGTTATCTCAGTACGGGGCAGACGGCATGGCGGAGCAGGGACACTCCTATCGAGAGATAATTTCTCACTACTACCCTGGCGCCTCACTCCATTCCCTGGATCAGGTCATGGTGCTTGATCGGTGAACTGGTCCGTATTGCCATCGCTGGGTGCGGCAATACTAGGGGGGAAGGGAGTGGAGGGCATTGGTCAATCTCTTGGGAAACCCCACGTGGAGCAGAGTTCGTACGCTTGGATGGATCTGCAGTGTTGGCCTGGCTGTTATCGCATTCAGCATCTTCATGGGCAGATCACCCCTGGTTACCTTTCCGGTCGACACCGAGGAACAGGGTCATTGGGAGGTGTTTCTCGAGTGGGGGATGCAGGCTCCCGCGGGGGATGTTTCGCCCCTGGGTGAGGGGGGAGGGAGTTCCTTCATACACGGGGCAGTTGTCCCGGTCGGGCTGGATGTAACCACCCAGTACCTGCAGCAGTTGATGACGGCCGGTACCGAGCATCTGTTTTATGGTTCTGGGGAAGATGCGGCTGGTTTGTCAACCATCACCCACCTTCACTTTGTCCCCACGCCTGAACCGGACAGGTTCGCAGACCAGGACGATGAACCGGCACCGGAGCCGGTGGAGCCTGTGGGCGTGCAGCAAGACCCATCTCCCGTGACAGCTGTCACTCACCATGACGACGCGACGACGGACGGTGAGGGGGATTTGCAGCTAGATCCGGATGCCAGCACTGCTCCGAGCATCATACCCCTTCCGGTGGACGGAGCGATAGTTGTTCCCTACGGTTGGGTCGAGTGTGCCACTCTGGGTGAATGGATCTTTCATCCGGGCGTTGATATCGAGGCATCCGAGGGAACAGAGGTCCGGTCAGTGACGGAAGGTAGGGTGGATTCGGTTGCCAGCACTACCTGCATGGGAGTGACGGTTCGTGTCGTCTGTGCAGATCTGACCTTCGTGTACTCGGGCATGGGAGGAGCCAGCGTGAACCCTGGAGATTCCGTATCTGCCGACATGGTTCTAGGCACCATCGGTCCGTCGCCCCTGAGAGAAGTGGCTCTGGGACCTCACCTTCACTTCGAGGTACGGAATGTGCAGGGTGAGCCTGTTGAGCTGGAGCTTACCGCAGAAGGGATTCGCCTGTGCCGTTGACACACCCGCCCTCCCCGTCCCTCGGGTATGTTTGCTTGCCTGCTGCATATACATGTAGTGCGGTTTTCGGCTAGGGGGGGAATCAGGTGAGAGACTACATCTGGCGGCGGGTCCTGGATGTCAGCAGCTACATTGCCGGGACGGGTTCAACAGTCAGGGAGACGGCGGGCGTGTTCGACGTGAGCAAGAGCACGGTTCACAAGGACGTGAGCGAGAGACTACCTCAGATAGACTCTCGCCTCGCTAAACGGGTACGGGACGTGCTGGAGAGGAACAAGGCTGAGCGCCACATCAGGGGGGGGGAAGCTACACGGCGAAAATACGCCGATGAGCGTGCAGGAGCTTCGCTTTCAATGGAGAATAATAGAACATAGAAGGAATGTCTCGAAGCAGAGACAGTGAATGCTCGACAAGGGCAAACCCATCGCGAGGTGGGGACGCAAAGCCGTGAATCCCCGGTGACGGGGACCGTCAGGCTGCCGAAGCGTTCGAGTTCATGCCAGGGATTCGTTGTCTGCTTTCCTCCCTCTCCTTTGGTATGCCCCATGTCGAAATATCAGTTCTGGTAGGATCCAGACTATGGGGAGGTGGAGCTTCATGCTACGGGGAGTCTACACTTCGGCATCGGCTATGATGGCGGATTCAAGCGCCCAGAGGATTGTCTCCAACAATGTGGCCAACCTCAACACACCCGCCTTCCAGACTCAGCGTGCCACCAGGTCGCCCTTCGGTAGCCTGCTTCTGGGGTTGTTGGATGCTCGGTCCTTTGAGGGCGCCGCGCCGGTGGGGCTCATCAATCCCGGTGCCCGCATCGCCGGTGTTCACACGATCGAGCATCCCGGGGAGATGCACCGAACGGATACGCCCTCGGACCTGGCCCTGGACGGTCCGGGCTTCTTCGTCGTGGGAGGAGAGGACACCAGCCTGGTGACGAGAAACGGTAGTTTCCAGGTGGATGCCGACGGCTATCTGGCGACCCACGACGGATACCGGGTACGTGCACAGGCGGGTTACCTGCAGGTCGGTGGCGGTGCTTTCACCGTGGACAGTAATGGTACGGTGAGCAACGGCGAGGGTGCGGTGGGTCGTTTGACGGTGGTGGATGTCGATCCCGATGGGCTTGTCAGGCGTGGGTCTAATCTCTTGGAGTTCAACGGCGAGATGGTCCCACTGGAGGCGGGTGTCGACACGGAGATTCGGCAGGGGTTCGTGCAGATGTCCAATGTGGATATGATAAGCGAGCTGACCCAGCTCATGGCCATGCAGCGCAGCTACGGTGCAAATCACACCGCACTGCAGATCCAGGACCGGACCCTCGAGGAGGTATTGAGACTGCCTGAAGGTCTGTGAAGGAGGAGATAATGTTCAGTTCAATGTGGGTTTCGGCGACGGGAATGCGGTCAGCGCAGCGATCGGTTGACACCACGGCTCACAATGTCGCCAATGTCAATACCATGGGCTTCAAGAATCACCGGTTGAGCTACGCCGAGCTGGCCCACGCACGCATAATGGAGATCAACCCGCAGCCCCTCCTGCAGCCCCTGGTGTTGTACGGTCCGGAAACGGCTGGGGTGCAGTTTACACGCGGTCACGGTGTGCAGCCCGGTGAGCGAGCCATCGATGAGAGCCCGGGGCCCCTGGTGGCGACGGGTCGCCCCGAGGATCTGGCGGTGAACGGAGCAGGGTACTTCGTGGTGGATGACGAGACCGGGGATGCGCGGCGTTACACGCGGGCGGGGATTTTTGGAATCGATGCGGAACAATACCTGGTCCACGCGAGCGGCCGCTACCTGTTGGATGATGACGGCGAGAGGTTCATCGTACCGGACGATGCCGTCGGGAGCATCCTGGTGTCAGCCGACGGGTGGATCAGCATCGAGGTGGACGGTGAACACGAGCAGCGGACACTGGGTAGGCTAGGCCTGATGGTACCGGACTCCGCTCATCAACTACATCCTGTCGGCGACAGTCTGTACGAACTACGAGATGCTGACGGTGAGGTAGTAACGGGTCCGGTCATTCACCCCGGAACCGGCGGCATCGGCCACGTACGTCAGGGTCACCTCGAAGGCTCCAACGTGCAGCTGGCGGAGGAGATAGTTCAGCTCATACTGGCCCAACGGGCGTTCCAGCTTAATGGACGAGTGCTGCAGACAGCCGATCAGATGCTGGAGCTGGCATCGAGCATTCGGCGGTGAGGTTGTGCCACAGGAAAAACCTCCTCCGGGGAAGAACTAGTTCCTCGGAGGTGTTTTTATGACGGAAGATCGAAGGATGGACCTGGAGGACATCAAGGAGTGCATACCCCACCGATATCCCTTCCTGTTCATCGACGCAGTCACTGCCATCGAGCCGGGTGAATGGGCCCAGGGATACAAGATGGTCAGCGGTAACGAATGGTTCTTCCCGGGGCATTTCCCCGGCTTGCCGCTGCTGCCCGGGGTCATCTCCGTCGAAGCCCTGGCCCAGCTGGCCGCGGTGTGCTTCCTGCAGGATGCTCCCGACGACACGGTCGGTGTGTTCTCAGGCCTCGACGGCGTCAAATTCCGACGGCCCGTCCGGCCGGGGGATCGGCTGGATCTCAGAATCGATCTGGTGCGCAGAAGGGGCCCCTTTGTTCGGGTCAAGGCACGGGCCTCGGTGGGAGAAGAGACAGCTGTTGAGGGAACTATGTCGTTCACTTTGCTGAACGAGGAACAGACGGAGTGAACATGGATCGATCCTTTTCCCTGAGGGGACAGATGGTTCTCCCGGGGAGGGGTGCGCGATGGTCGACTCTCACCTGGAGCGATGCTCATCTTGTCTGTGTAAGAGAGGGTGAGGCCCTCGAAAGCCCCGATGTGACCATTCCACCTGGGTACACAGTGATACCCGGTATGGTCGACCTGCACATGCACGGAGGCGAAGGTCTTGATGCTGCGTGCCTGGCCTCCGCTTCCCTATCCGACGAGGAGGCTGTTGCGCTCTGGCACCGTCTCTCGCGGTACGCATGTCGGCACGGCGCGTCCACCCTCATTCCCGGTTTGATCAGCTGCACACCGGAAGATACACTGCGATTTCTGCGCCGGGCCAGTACACTGCCCTCTGATCCTGCCGGCGCGAGGATTCCCGGGGTTCACCTTGAGGGGCCCTTCCTGGCTCCGTCGAGACGGGGTGCTCATCCACCCGAGGTGATAAGGCCTCCGGATCCCGATGAGGTACGGCGATGGGTAGAAACAGCACGCGGCCGTCTCGCGCTGGTGACGCTGGCCCCGGAACTGCCTGCAGCCCTGGAGGTGAGCCGGCTGCTGCAAGCACACGGAGTCACGGTAGGTGTGGGACATACCGATGCCTCCTACGATCAGATGGTGAGGGCTTTCTCGGAAGGCATCCGCCACGTGGTGCACCTGTTCAACGCCATGCCGTCGCTACACCATCGCAGGCCTGCTGCGGTGACCGCAGCCCTGCTCACTCCAGAAGTGACCTGTGAACTCATAGCGGACGGTCACCATCTACACCGCGCGACCCTACGCCTTGTGTCCGCCTGCAAGGCCCCGGAAGAGATCTGCCTCGTCACAGACTCCACCGCAGCCGCCGGGGTGGGGGAGGGTCAATTTACCCTGGGCGGCACGGCGGTGAGGGTGACGGGAGGCCGGGCAGAGACCCCGGATGGGCGGCTTGCAGGAAGCGTCATAACCCCCGCGGGCCTGCTGCGGCGAGCCGGTCGCTGGCTGGGAATGTCGCTGGCAGAGGCCACTGTCGTGTGCTGTACCGTGCCGGCCAGGGTCCTGGGGATCAACGCCGGCGAACTGCTTCCCGGAAGACGTGCGGATCTAGCTATTCTGGATGATAGTTGGAACGTAGTGGCCACCATCGTGGGCGGGGAGATAGTCCACGGTAGGCTGCCCACCGGGCGATGACAGGGGTGAGGGCCCGTGACAGTCGGTAGGTTATTCTCACAGTTGCGGCAGGAGCGGCCGAGAGGATATGATTGGAAGAAGCGCTGGATCTGGTGTTTGGGTTGTGCACCGTCTACAGGGCGCCAGCAAGGGGAGGAGCAGATCTGGTATGAAGAGAGCGAACCGTAGTTTCACTTCAGAATCGGTGACGGAGGGCCACCCGGACAAGATTGCGGACCAGGTGTCCGACGCCGTTCTGGATTCCATACTTCGGCTCGATCCCAGGGCACGGGTTGCCTGTGAGTCGCTGGTCACCACCGGGCTTGTGCTCGTCTCGGGAGAAATATCCACCGACTGCTACGTTGACATCCCGGGGGTGGTGCGCACCACCGTTAAGAACATAGGTTACACGCGGGCAAAGTACGGGTTTGACGGAGAGACGTGCGCGGTTCTTTCGGCCATCGATGAGCAGTCTCCGGACATCGCCCAGGGCGTGGCATGTGCGGAGGTGCAAGAAGGAGATGACGACTACCTGGACAGCATCGGTGCAGGTGATCAGGGTATCGTGTTCGGCTATGCGGTCCGAGAGACCCCGGAGCTCATGCCCTTTTCTACTTCCCTTGCCCACCGCCTGGCGAGGAGGCTGGCTTACTGTCGCCGCAACGGGGTCATTTCCTACTTGAGACCCGACGGCAAGACCCAGTGCACCGTGGAGCACGACGAGAACAGTCTACCCGTTCGCGTCAGCAAGGTAGTCGTTTCGGCCCAGCATCGCCCTGATGTGGTGTTGGAGAGCATTCGAGAGGACATACTGGAACGGGTCGTACGCCCCGTCATTCCCGAGGGATTCACGGACGATGACACCGAGTACTTCGTGAATCCAACGGGTCGTTTCGCCATGGGCGGTCCCCAGGCGGATACAGGGCTGACGGGACGGAAGATCATCGTCGATGCCTACGGCGGGCGGTCTCACCACGGCGGTGGATGCTTCTCCGGAAAGGACCCCACGAAGGTTGACCGGTCCGGATCCTACATGGCGCGTTATGCTGCAAAGAACGTGGTGGCGGCAGGCCTGGCCGACGAGTGTGAGCTGGAGGTGGCTTATGCAATCGGGGTGCCTTCTCCCCTTTCCCTTCAGGTGCAGACCTACGGTACAGGCCGCATACCGGATGAGCGCATCGAGCAGCTCGTCCGCGAGTTCTTCGATTTCCGACCGGCAGCCATCATACAGACTCTGCGCCTGCGGAGGCCAATTTTCGAGCCCACGGCAGCCTATGGTCACTTCGGTCGCACTGACATAGATGCCCCCTGGGAGGACACGGACCGTGTTGATGAGTTGAGAGATGCTGCGGGGCTCTGTGCCAGCGTTCCGGAGTCGACGTTCGAGTGGTCCACGGAGGCCAGCGTCAACCCGTGGGCTGACCGGTCAGGAAAGGGCTAGACCGGCGAACACACTCCCATCCTTCGCCCAACATAAAATGAAGCTGGGCGGAGGTGGGTGCCTTGCCGGAGATTTCTGCATTGCCAGTGCAGCTCATGCTGTTGGTCGCCCTTGCTCTTGCGACGTGGATCGTGACCGAAACGCTGAGGGACGGTGCACTGAAACCTCACTCGGAAAGGATCGGGATCACCCTTGTTGTGTGGTGTAGGGATCAGGCCCCCTACATGGAATGGGCCGTTAGGAGGCTTCTTGTCTGCTTCGACCGCAGGGGCATAGTCAGTGCCCACATCTTACTCGTAACGGGGCAGTCCTGCGACGATACGGAAGCTGTCGCACAGCAGATGGCCGACACATGGGAGGGGGTCTCCCTCGTCGTCGAGGACGAGTTCGAAGGGCGGCTGCGGGGCCTGCTGTTGTCCGAACGCGTCATCGTGTCCATGTCACCCTGTCGGCCGGCGGACTGGGACCGGCTCCTGGCTATGGTGACGACCCTCATGGATCAAGAATGCTTTCACATCAGACCTGACGGAGAACGATTCGCCCCTTGGTAGATATTGCGCACAGGGTTGCCAAGATAACGGGACTGGTTGTCGATCTTTTGTATCCTCCCTGCGCCTGTTGTGCAGGATGCGGCCGGAGGCTGGCCTATCCTCAGCCGAAAGGATGTGCCCCGGGACTGTGCCCTTCCTGCCAGTTGCTGGTGCAGCGCTA
Organism: Clostridia bacterium; assembly: GCA_003563755.1. Next base: position 3,967 of record PWUB01000200.1, on the reverse strand, counting down.
TCCCGAGGTTTGCCCTGTCTGCGGGCGCAGACCAGCGGTTGTCGCCTGGATGGACGGTACGGCCGGGCACCTCTGCGTGACGTCGGAGCTGCCGGGGTCGCTGCACTACATAGGCCCTTACCGTGGTCGATTGCGGCAGCTCATTGAACTCTACCGGGATCACCTCCAGGATCACCTTGTCGAGTCGCTAGGCTTCCTGATGTCACGCAGACTCGGGATCATCAACTTCCGGGCGTCGACATCCGCGCTGGTGCCCATCCCTTCATCACCCCGGCGCTGTCGCGCCCGGGGATTCGATCCGGTGGAATCCCTCACCCGGGTCACCGGCAAGCTCCTGGGTGTGCCCACCCTGTCCCTGCTCTGCTGTCCGACGGACAGCAGAATGGAGTTCATCCTCAGGCGCATTCCCCCCGAAACGCTGCAGTCGGTGGTCCTGATGGACGATATCTATACCGGGGCAGGCATCTCTCGCGCCGCAGCTGCGGCCCTGCGACGAGGCTTCTCCGGTACGGTACGCGTTGCCGCCCTGGCTGCACTGGATCCCGGGTACGAAAGACATCTTGACCACTAAGTAGGCGAAATATCGTCATATAGGGTCATATCGATAGTATAATCACAATTCATTCGCACGAGTTGCGTGTCATAGGCACATAGGGCTATGGACAGTGCTGCAATTCGAGGAGCTGCGGTACGATTTAGGATAATGAGGGCATGTTCCGGGCCGGGCGCCCGGAATGAGGAGGGATAATCATGATGATCTCAATGAAACAGCTGGTCGCTACCCTGAGGACCCACGACAAGAGGACCCCGCGTCTGAAGACATCTGACTCCGTGGGACGAGCCACCGGGCAGACATCAACGGATGTGCGTCCGGCGGGCGATCACCTCACTCTATCATCGCGAGCTCAGGACATGCTGAAGGCCCGCGGAGTTCTCAACGGGATGCCAACCCTGCGCGAGGATAAACTCGCACAGATAAAGGAGCGGCTGCAGTCGGGGACCTATGAAGTGCCGAGCCAGGATGTTGCCGCCAAGATCATCTCCAGGGCAGTCGTCAACCGGCTTCTTTCTGACGGTGGAGGATAGGGGGCGTCTGGGTATGGCTGTATCCGAGCTTGTGGATGGTCTGGCACAGATATTAGAGAGGCACTGCGCTGCCTACAGCGACCTCTGCACTCTCCTGGAGGCTCAGCGTGAGGCCATAAGAGACAATGATCTTGCCGAGCTGCGATCCCTTCTCACCACCCAGGAAAGGATGCTGATGAGCATCGCCGCCGATGAGGCAAGACGCGAAGAGGTGCAGAAGGAACTGAGCAGGTGCCTGAACATCAGCCAGGAGAATCAGAACCTGCAGCAGCTGGTACAGGCAGAGGGCATATCACCGTTTCACCAGCGCCGTCTGAACTCGGCCCGCACCGAGGCCGTGCAGTTGATGGACCGGGTGAAGCTGCTCAACGATGAGAACCGGAGCCTGGTCCAGGAGGCCCTCAAGTTCGTGGCCTACTCCCTCGAAGGTATACGACTCATGAGCCGCACCGGCCTGACATACGCAGGTGACGGTGACGAAGCGGGGGATGTTGACCCCTTGTTGATGGACAGGAAGTCTTGAGAGTGACGAAGGGTGGATGATAAGCGGTGCGGAGCACATTCTTTGGTCTGGAGATGGCCAGAAGGGCGATGGCGGCCCACCGTACCGCTATCGACGTCACCGGGCACAACATATCGAACGCGCGCACCGAGGGATACAGAAAGCAGGACGTAGCCCTGGCGCCGACAGCTCCCTTTCTACAGGGGGGTGACCGCCGCCTGCCCATAGGGACAGGGGTCGAGGTTGACAGCATCAAGCGGAGACAGAGCCGTTATCTCGATCGGGAGATCTACCTTCGCCAGGGTGAGTTGAGTAGGTGGGAGGCGCGCAGCCAGATATTGCACCAGATCGAGGACATTATCGGAGAACCGCGCGACAGCGGTCTAGGCGTGATCCTGGACCGGTTCTGGAACAGCTGGCAGGATCTCGCTGGGGAGGCCGACAGTGCTGCGATGCGCACCTCGGTGATCGAGCGGGGGCGCGAGATGGGGGATGCGTTTCTCATTGCAACCCGGCAGCTCGAAAACGTCCTCGGCAATCTCCAGCAGACCATAGCGACCCGGGTTGAGCGGGTGAATGTGGCATTGGATGAGCTGACAGAGGTCAGCGAGCAGATCGTGGCGCTCAATGCCTCCGGTGTTCCCCCCAATGACCTTATGGATCGCAGGGATGTTCTCATAGAGCGCCTCAGCACCCTGATGGATGTGCAGGTTTCCGATTCTGAGGACGGCGGCGTGCGCGTCCTCGTGGACGGCATCGCGGTGCTGGATGCGTTCACCGGTCGCCGCCTGAGTATGGTGGATGCTGCAGGGGAGGAGGGTCAGAGCCGTGTCGCCTTCGAGTGGATTCATGAGGGCGGTAGCGCGGTATCGTGGGAGCCCTCCGGGGTGGGCGAGCTCGGAGCACTGGCGGGTATGCGCAACGACGATGTTCCCGGCACGCTGGAGGAGCTGCGCCTCCTTGCGGAAGCAATACGCGCTGCGGTCAACGAGGTGCATGGTCAGGGTTATGATCTCAATGGAGTGTCTGGCATCGAGTTTTTCTCAGCGGATGCCAGTCGCGGAGTGCTCACGGTCAACCCGGAGCTCACAGCGGACACGGACCTCGTAGCAGCTGGGGGGGTGGCCGGAGCGGGCCCAGGGGATGGCAGCAATGCTCTCGAGATGAGTGCTCTGCGTGAAGGTGCTATGGAACTCATCGGCGACCGGGGGCCGGGAGAATTCCTGCGCTCGGTGGTTGCCGACATTGGGATTCGAGCTGAGCAGGCCGAGCAGATGCAGCACAACAGCCAGGTCATGCTGGTGCAGCTGATGAACCAGCGTGATGCAGTGACCGGGGTATCCATAGATGAGGAGCTCACCTACCTCATCCAGGCTCAGAACGCCTTCAGTGCTGCCGCCCGCCTGGTGTCCGTATGGGACGAGATGTTGAACACCATAGTGAACGGGTTGGTGAGGTAGATGAGAATCAGCGAGAATGGGATGGTGCGTACAGTTCTGAACGATCTGATGATCAACCGGGACCGCCTGGCGACCCTTCAGCAGCAGCTCAGCTCGGGTTTTACGATAAACCGACCCTCTGATGATCCGGGTGGGACGGTGACAGTGATGCAGGCGCGGAGTACTATCGCTGAGATTGAGCAGTTTCGCACTAACGCCCTCCTTGGAGAGGACTGGTTGAGGGCCACCGAATCCGTGCTGAACGAGGTCAGTGACGCCCTGAGCCGCCTCCGTGAGCTGGCCATACGGGGGGCAGGTGATACCCTTCCGGATGGGTCCCGCTACGCGGTCGGCCAGGAGATAGAGGGAATAGTGGATCATCTCCTATCCCTGGCCAATACGCGGCACGCTGGCCGTTACCTTTTCGCCGGTCATCACACCAGAACTGAACCGATGTCCCTGGAGGGTGATGAGATTGTGTACGCCGGTGACGATGGCGCCCTCGAGTACGAAGTGGGACCCGGGATCAGGTTGACTGTCAACGTAGCCGGCGATCGAGTCTTCATGGATATGCTGGATACCGCGCTATCGGTCGGCGATGCCGTCCGGGAGGGCAACAATGAAGAGATCGACGGGCTGCTCGAGGAGATTGATGCAGCCGAGGATGAAGTACTGGCGGTCAGGGCACAACTCGGAGGTCGGATCAACCGCCTGGAGTTGAGCCAGAGACGCCTCGAGGAGACCGAACTGTCAATGACGCGACTCATATCTCATACCCGTGACGCCGATATGGCGGAGCTGCTCATGCGTCTGGCCAACGCTGAGCAGGCGTACCAGGTATCGCTGGCGACCGGTGCACGCATACTGCCGCCCACACTCCTGGATTATCTGCGGTGACCAACTGCATTATCCCCTCCCGACGTGGCGGGCACCCCTGTTT
>PWUB01000241.1 GCA_003563755.1 Clostridia bacterium | reverse complement strand
TCCCAGAGGCCGGTTCGGGTTGTCCGTGGTAGTTGTCCCGACTTCAGGCTGCAGCTAGGTGACCCTTGTGCTGCAGTTACCGGTGCGCGCACCGCCTCGATGAGGCTGGGTCGGATCTCTGCCGCCAGCTCTGCAGAGAGAGGGTCGTGCAGGCTGATGTAGCAGAGTATCTCGTGAAAGGACCGGTATCGCCCCACGCCGGTGAGATGTGTATCGCGTGGGTCAGAATGTGTTGCAGGTCAACCTCTGTCACGTATTCACGGTATCGGTATAGATAGCCCGTCAGCCCACCTCCCGGTTTAGCTCGTTGTTCCGTGTCTGCTGGCTTTCCCGGCCTCCGACAGGGCTGGTCCCGGATAGCGAAGATCACCCCTGCGCACGGTCACCTTCCGAGTGTCCATCTCCTCGGCCAGGGGCACTGCGTACTTCCTAGTTGTGTCCAGAAGGTCCCTCAGCTCGGCCACGGTCATGCTCTCACGGTCGGAAAACCACCGCCGCAGGAGTTCGAGAATCTCCTTCCATGTGTCGAGGTCCAGGTAATGACTCCCTATATGCACCAGCTCATCGCTGTCCAGCAGGAACCGGAGGTAGGGTTGCAGTTCCTCCGCCGTCACGGACAAATCCTCAGCCAGCTGGTCCAGGTCAGGTGGGGTGAATCCCCGATCCCGGGCGGCAGCCCGTATCTCGTCACAGATCCGTCGCTGTTCGGGTGAGGGTCGGGGATCGTAGCCTATGGGAGCCACCCGTCCCTGTGAATACTGGATGACGCCCCCATCGCGGGCCTCCGAGAGCAACCGCGCGAAGTGAGTACCCTTGCTGCGACGAAAGTGCCTGGTCCGAAACTCCTCTGCGAACAGTCCCTCCTCCAGTGGATGCTCCTGTACGTACTGAGCCGAGGCCTCGCGGAGGCGGCACACGAAGTCCTGCCAGCGGTCTTCGGGCAGGAGGATATCGCCGGGAAAGCGCCGGACCAAACCAGCACCTACCGCCGCGGTCAGGGCGTCTTGCAGCTGGGTGCTCTTGCGGCCGAGATCCCTCTGCAAATCAGCAAGCACCGGGGGGAACATCTCGTGGCAGAGCTGTTCGAGGGGTGTCACCAGGTTCAGGTCCGTCCCGTCGCGAGCGGAGAGGTGCTGCAGGGTGGAGCGCCTACCCTTGCGATAGCGGTGACCGTTGATGTCGAGGATGCGTCCTCCGCCGATCGTCTTGATGGGTGAAAATCTTCTCACGATGAACCGATCGGCGTAGACCGCACACACGGGCGCCTCGGTGCGCAGCCGCACGTACCCGCGATCCCCGGCCCGGATGGCATCCCCATCGAGGACGGTTACCCTGGCCATGACCTCCGCCGTCCCCAGGTGAAGCCGCACCCGGTCTCCGTCGCTCACATCGCCGGCCCTCGGCAGCACCCCCAGGGCAGCCGCAAGCACCCGTCTCGTGGCATAGTATTCCGGCTCAACCACACACTGTCCCCGGTACAGATCATCCAGGCGAACCTGGGGGATGTTGACAGCCACCCGCTGTCCCGCCCTCGCCTCCGGGACATTCTCACCGTGTACCTGCACGCCACGTACTCTGCCTTCGATTCTACCGGGTATGATGCTGATTCGATCCTCCGCTGCGATGGTACCGGTCATGAGAGTCCCCGTCACCACCGATCCGAAGCCCGCCATGGTGAAACACCGATCCACCGGCAGACGCATGGGGCCCCCGAGACCGGGAGGATCGCCCTCTCCAAGCCTCCGTACCAGGGCCGTGAGAACTCGCCGCAGCTCATCCATACCCTCACCGGTCACCGCAGACACCCTAACTACCGGCGCTCCCTCCAGCAGGCGTCCCCTGAGCTCCTCCCTGACGTCCTCGATAACCACTTCGGTCCAGGTCTCATCCTCCGCCAGGTCCGTCTTGGTGATGACCACCACGCCCTCGTTCACTCCCAGGAGATCCAGGATGTCCAGGTGCTCCGTTGTCTGGGGCATGACGCCTTCATCGGCGGCTATGACCACCATGGCGGCATCGATCCCCGAAGCACCGGCAACCATGTTCCGTATGAAGCGTTCATGACCCGGCACATCAACGATGGACGCCGCGCCTCCCTGAAGCTCGACACGGGCGAAACCGAGGTCAATGGAGATGCCCCGTTCCTTCTCTTCTGGAAGCCGGTCAGTGTCTGTACCGGTTAACGCTCCGACCAACACCGTCTTGCCATGGTCGATGTGGCCGGCGGTGCCGATGATCACGTCCCTCAGGGGGATTCCCTCCCCTCGAGCCCTGCCAGGTAATGCTCAATGGCCATCGCTGCCGTGGCGCCGTCACCCACCGCTGTGGCTATCTGCCTCTGGATTCGGTGGCGCACATCTCCGACTGCAAAGACCCCGGGAACGTTGGTACCGAGGTGATCGTCGGTCATGACGTAGCCGTCGGCATCCAGCCGCACCCACTCCGATGCGAAGGCCGTCGCCGGACTGTGGCCAACGTATACGAACACCCCGGCAACGGGGAGTTCTGAGCCTTCATCCGTACCGACATCGCGCAGCTGCAGACCCTCGAGCACATTTTCACCGGATATCTCCTCCACCACCGTGTTCCACAGGACCTCGATCTTCTCATCGGCGAAGAGCCTGTCCTGCAGAGCCCTCACCGCCCTGAGCTCATCGCGACGATGGATCAGATACACCCGGCTGGCGAACCTCGTCAGGTAAAGGGCCTCCTGCACGGCCGCATCACCGCCGCCGATGCAGGCGACCTCGCGGTCGCGGAAGAAGGCTCCGTCACAGGTGGCACAGTAGGAGACTCCCCTGCCCCGGAGCCGGCTCTCACCGGGTACACCCAGCATCCTCGGAGCAGAGCCCGTGGCGATGACGAGGACCCGACCTGGGTACTCCCCGGCGATACCAACCGCAACGCGATCATCCCCCGACAGCCGGAGTGCCTCGATCTCGTCCATGATGATCTGACTCCCGAACTGCTCGGCATGCTTACGGAAGCGATCGGCAAGCTCCGCTCCTGTGACATCAGGCAGTCCGGGGTAGTTTTCAACCTCATTGGTGCTTGCCATCAGACCCCCGGGCATCTCCTTTTCCACCAGCACGGTATCACGGCCGGCACGACTGGTGTATATGGCGGTGGTAAGCCCCCCGGGTCCACCGCCGACGATGACGACATCGTACAATGGTTGCTGCCTCCCTCCATCTCACTTCCATACTTAGACGATAGTGCATACTCCGTCGCGGTACAAGCCACGGATGATGCGCCGGGATGCATCATGGCTGCGGCTCAACCCGCTCGTCACTCTTGCACGGCATGAGGTAGAATCGAGGAGGGGCAGCATGCCCTGAAGCCGGAGGGTGGCCCAGGCGGTCAACGTGAGGTGAGCACCGCCGCTGCAGGTCGGCTCGGGTTTCGCGGCCACCCTATACTGCTGAACACCGCACAGGAAGCGAGGTCCTGATATGAAGAGGCTCCTGCTCAACCGTACCGCCGGCATACTCCTGTCCCTGCTGGTGGCACTGGCGGTCTATGCCGCCACAGCAGGCAGCGAACTCAGTCTACAGGCGCGAGCCACCATGTCAGTGACCCTGTTCACGGTGATCTGGTGGGCCTTCGGTGTGATTCCTCCCGCCTACACGGCCATTTTCATGATCCTGCTCTTCGTGGTGGGAGGCATTGCAGGACCAGCCGACGTCCTGGGTTTCTGGTCAGGCCCTATGGCCTGGTTGATGATCGGAGCATACCTCATTGCCCGGGGAGTCACGCGCGCCGGCCTCGCACAGCGGATAGCCCTGCGGTTCTTATCCCGGTACGCATCATCCTATCGCCGGCTGGTGGTGATGATATACGCTCTGAACGTTGTGCTTGCTCCCCTGGTACCGCTGCCCTTTCCCCGGGCGTTCCTAATCATGGCCCTGGTGGACGAGATCCTGGCCCAGTCTGAGACTTCAGCCTCGACCCGCACCAGCCTCGGGTTCGCCGTCTTCATGGGCTCAGTGCCGGCATCGATGATGTTTCTCACCGCTGAGTCAATCCTCAACCCGGTGACGGCATCCCTTGCCGGCGGCATTTCCTGGATGGAGTGGGCCGTCCTGATGACTCTTCCGTCTCTTGCAGCTGCATTGCTGATGCTGGCCGCTCATCTGCTGGTATTTCCAGCAGCGGAGATAGATGTCGACACCACGCACCTCGCCCGGAAACTGCGCGACCTCGGGAGACCCTCGCCGAAGGAGATTCGCGCTCTGCTGTGGGTACTGGCAGCCCTGGTGATGTGGATGACTGACTCCTGGCACGGCGTTCACCCGGGGTGGGTGGCCATGGCAGCAGCAGTCGGGATGGCCCTTCCGTCCGTGGGCGGCATCCTCGGAAACGAGGACCTGACCGAGGGAGTCGACTGGTCCGCCCTCATATTCGCCACGGGGGCCCTGGCCATAGGCACCGTCGCTACAAGCACTGGATTATCAGCATGGGTGGTGGATCAGATCGCGGCCTTCGGTCTGCCCGCGGCTACCATACCCCTGATGGCCTACGTGGCGGCGGCAGGTTTTGCCCTGCACCTGTTCGTGGGCAGTGTGCTGGCTACCCTGTCCATGCTCGTCCCTCCGCTGGTTGCGCTGACCGCCCGGCTGCAACTACCGGCATTCGCTCCAGCCCTGCTGGTATATACAGTCTCCGTCATGGGCGTGGCCCTGCCCTTTCATAACCTCATGATCCTTGTGGGCGTCGGAGACGCGGGGCACTTCAGTGAAAGGGAGACTCTGCGGTTTTTCCCTGCTCTGACCCTCATCACTTTCTTGGTAGTCGGCATTCAAATAGTCTGGTGGTCACTGCTGGGCAGGCTATGAGGAGCGGCGCCGGGCCTCACCTGCCGGGTGTATGTTCCTGACTCCAGCCCGTCTCAGGGCAACCCTGTGGGCTGACCATTCCATGGCATCATCGAGCGGCTGCAGACGCAGTCGGGGGTGATTGCGTTCCAGGGCGCGACTGAGCAGGAGGTCGGTGAAATGAGGGTTCTTCGGTAGAAGGGCTCCGTGGAGATAGGTACCGAACACATTGCGGTAGACGCATCCCTCCCCCTCCCCCTCGCCGTCATTTCCCCCGCCGGACAGCACCGCCCCCAGGGGCTGCGCCGTGTCCCCGAGATGGGTCCGCCCCGCATGGTTCTCAAAACCCACGATGGTTCCTGGGTCGGGAACATGGGGAGAGGTCACCGCAGCGTTGCCGATTATCCGGCGGGCCCCGGCGACGGTGTGCATGTCGAAGATGCCGATACCAGGTATTTCTGCACCCTCCACTGAACGGTAGTAACTGCCGAAAAGCTGGAAGCCACCGCAGATGGCCAGCATAACCACACCCAGCTCAGCCGCCTCCCTCAGGGCCTCGCCTCTATCCTGCAGGTCCCGCCAGACGAGGGCCTGGTGCCGGTCCTGTCCTCCACCAACGAACACAATGTCGTACCCGGCGGGAGAGAATCGATCTCCCAGTGTCATCTCGTCAACGGTGACATCGATGCCCCGCCAGTGACAACGCCGCTGCAGGGCGGAAATGTTACCGTGATCACCGTAAAGGTTCATCAGGTCAGGATACAGGTGACACAGTCTCACTCTCATCGCTCATCCCTCCCACATTCGTCGCACAAGACCCTGCCTCGCCATGATCCCCCGAAGCTCCAGCATGGCAGTGTACGTCGGAAGCACGTAGACGGAGGCCTTGTTCTGGCTGCGATGGAGGGCTTTTGATACGGACTCCTCCAGGTCTGGACACACCTGCATGCGGTCCTGGGATACCCCGGCGTATTTCAACCTCACGGCCATATCCTCGGCCCGACGGCCACTCACCACGAAGTGAACGTCCTCTCTATCCGCGAAGCGTCCGAAATCCACGTCCCAAAGCCACGAGATGTCGGTACCATCAGCGAGATGATCGTTGATCGCCAAGAGCAGTACCTTGTCCCCCTCGCTGGCCTGCACCGTCCTCAGCACCTCGTTGAAACCCACGGGGTTCTTAACCAACGCCAGCAGAAGATCCCCTTCCGGCAGCGACACTTTCTCCATTCTTCCGAAAGCTCCTGAGAACTCCTCGATGCCCGTGCGAATGGCTTCGGGGTCCTGGTGCAGGGCCCTCGCAGCAGAAGCTGCGGCCAGAGCATTGTAAGCATTGTAGGCACCGGGCACGCGGAGAGAAACGTCAATTTGCTCCTCGATGTCTCCAAACTCAATCTGCATGCGCGCTCCGGTGAGGCCGTGCTCGGAGATGATGGTTCCTACCACGTCCAGGCGCGGCCGGTCCCAGCCACAGTGAGAGCAAAAGTAGGAGCCAAGATGCGCATAGGTGATGTGGTGATAGCCCAGACGAGAACCGCAATCGGGGCAAAACTGAACATCCACTCCCTCGGCAGTCGACGGAGCAACGGTGCCCGTATCTGACCCCTGATCGAATCCGAACAGGACCGGCTTCACCCCGGACGGCAGGTCGTCCACCAGCCTCGCCGC
>PWUB01000034.1 GCA_003563755.1 Clostridia bacterium | reverse complement strand
GTTCATGGGCCTTCACCCTCCTCTCTCATTCGCCACTATCGGGGTCGCCCTCGTCGGTTTCGAAGGGTGGTCCCAGGCGCTCACGGGCCGACTCGGAGACCTGGTGGCCGAACCTCTCCATCAGGCTGCTCCAGGGCACCCTGGGCCTGCTCCTGGTTTCCGGGAAACTTGCCGTTCGCTATTCCCTCCAGGACATCCAGAGCCCGGTCACGACCGTTCCGTACTTCCTCCAGTGCCGTGTCCAGACCCTCAAGAGCCTCCCCGGGCATGTCACCCTCGCCTACCTCATCCAGGAGGTCCTGCAGGACTTCCTCCGCCTTCAGGGTCGCCTAAGCCACCACATCAGCAGCATCCATGCCATCGCCGTTTTCGATCATCTGGTCAAAGATGCCGTCTATGAGTATGAGCCCGGCCATGCGGGCCGTTCTGCCGGCCAAGTGCTGCACGATGTCAGGACGCCCGCGCTGCACCATGCTGTCTATCTCGTTGACACGAAGCTGCAACAGCTGGGCAACGAATTCTGCCCGCTGACTGGCGTTCTGGATCAGACGCAGCTGCACCTCTCGGATGATCTCCTGGAGAAAGTAAAACGGTGACAACGGTGATCCCGGGTCTATGCCACCGGGAGATTCGTCGCCGGCTGCCAGCGCGGGAACGGCTACCATGACCACGACCGCGGTCACTACCAGCAGTGCGATTACCCTTTTCATCTCATTCATCCTGTCACAGGTGGTGGAAAGCCTCTATGTGCTAATACGATGGACTCCACCCTTCCTGGGGGGTGTCGAGGGGTCCGAAGTGTGAAGCCCTGTGGTTCAGGAGCGATCCTCGCCGATCAGGAAAGGTCGAACCAATCCCTTGCCAACACGAATTAACCGGGTTCACCACGCTCTCCAGGCGTACGTGCCCGGATGACAGATGTACACGGACGGTGACGCCAGGGTTGACGGCACCGTCCCCGGGGAAAGGGTGATGATGGTGAGCTGGCATCCAGGATCAACACAGCTGGATGCTGCGGCCGCGGTCTCGGGCGATACCGGGGCTCATGTCTCTCTGGCGCACCGGTCTTTCGCCTCACCAGCATCACCATGCCGTGTATCGGCTGGACGTACGCCCGCGGTGGTCAGAAATCGGCACCCCTATGAGGGCACGCTGCGGCCCCGGCCCAGGGATTGCACATCTACATTCTGCGTGCAGCTGCATGGCGGGTCCACCGCTGACAGCCGTAAGGCCCTCGCGCTCCGGGAGGATCTCGGCCCCTTCCTCGGAGCTGCACATACCCTCGTGCCTCTCGTGGGGGTCATGGGGCGCTATCAGGGGCGCAAATATGGCCAACAACAGGATGAGCAGCAGGATGACCAAGCCTATCATTGCTCCCGGCCTGCGCCTCAACCTGTGCCAGATCTCGCCGGGAGGAGGCATCCCCCCGGAATGCCGGTCTCGGTCACTCACGACAGGTTCACCTCCCCTTCATTCTAGCAGCTCCCCTCCCGAGATCGTCATCCCGTCCCGCCGCTTCTGTGTCGGTGAAGGTCCCACAAGGGGTAAGATGGTACGTAGAGATGGTGAGTCGCTCACTCTGGATCCAGGGAGGATGATGACGCTGCGTGCCGTGGACCTGATCACGAAGAAGCGGGACGGCCGAGAGCTGTCAAGGGCCGAGATCCAGTTCCTCGTCGAAGGTCACACCGAGGGGACCATACCCGACTACCAGGTGGCCGCCTTCGCCATGGCGGTGTACTTCCAGGGTATGACCCGCGAGGAGATCCTGCACCTGACCACGGCCATGGCTGAATCGGGGGAGCTTCTGCATTTCTCCCGGATCCTGCCCGGTGCCGTCGACAAGCACAGCACCGGCGGGGTGGGGGACAAGGCCACCCTGGTCGTGGTCCCCCTGGTGGCGGCGGCAGGGGTGCCCGTGGTCAAGATGTCCGGCAGGGGTCTCGGGCACACCGGGGGAACCATCGACAAGATGGAGTCTATCCCGGGGTTTCGGGCGGAGCTGGCCCCGGGCGACATCGTCGAGGCCGTCCGGAAGGTCGGAGCTGCCCTGGTGGCGCAGATGGATGACCTGGTGCCCGCCGACGGCAGGCTCTACGCCCTCAGGGATGTCACCGGTACCGTCGACAGCCTGCCCCTGATCGCCACGAGCATCATGAGCAAGAAGCTGGCCGTGGGAGCCGATGCCCTGGTCCTCGATGTCAAGGCCGGGGCGGGAGCCCTCCTCGCGGGGGAGGATGAGGCCCTCGAGCTGGCGTCCCTCATGGTGGACATCGGGACCCGTGCCGGCAGGCGCGTGGTGGCGGTGGTCAGCGATATGAACCAGCCCCTGGGTAGGTCCGTGGGCAACTCCCTGGAGGTGGCCGAGGCCGTCTCGGTGCTGGGCGGCGGAGGACCTTCGGATGTCCGGGAACTCTCACTGGTCCTGGGTTCCCACATGCTGGTATTGGGCGGTACGGACCCGGATCTCGAGACCGCAGCCGACAGGTTGAAGACCCTGATGGCCTCCGGCACAGCCCTCGACAAGATGGCACAACTGGTGGAGAACCAGGGGGGAGATTCCCGAATCGTCCACGACCCGTCGCTGCTGCCTGCTGCCCATTGTCGGCTGGAAGTCGCCTCGGGCAGGGGAGGATACGTGACCTGCCTCGACGCCAGGAGCATAGGCAAGGCGGCCGTCTCCCTGGGAGCGGGCAGGGACACCGGTGGCTCCAGCATAGACCACGGGGCGGGCGTGGTGCTTCACAAAAAGATCGGCGACGGAGTCCGGGAGGGGGAGACCCTGGCGGTACTGCATTTCAACCCCGACTTGCAAGACAGGATCCGGTCGGCCGAGAGGCTGGTGAAGGAGGCCTTCACCGTGGGAGAGGAGGCCGTACAGCCCCCTGCCCTGGTCCACAGAGTGATAACCCCCTCCCGGGATCCGAACTCTCTGTAGTCTTATCCCGAGGATTTGCACCACCCATTCCGATACCACCGCCCGCGGGTGATCACGAAAACAGGCATTCCTCCAACCCGTCGGGGTCCAGGATCCTGACCTGGTCCCGGTTGAAGTCCATCAGGCCGGCCTCCTTCATTCTTCCCATCTCCCGGGACAGGGCGGGGCGGGTCACTCCCAGGAGCTGGGCCAGCTTCCTCCTCGAGACGGCAAGGGTGATCTCGTCGACCTCCTGTCGCCTCATCTCGTCCAACAGGTACCCGGCCACCTTCTGCCGGATGGTCCCGTACGAGAGCAGCTTGATCCGGTTGTTGAGCATCACCACTCGGTCAGACAGCAGCCGCAAAAATCCCTCGAGAAAGCTCCTCTCCGCGTGGCACAGCCGGACCACTTCCTCCCTGGAGATGAACATGACCTCCGTGCTTTCAGCCCTCACCCGCACCGTGGCCGGGTAGCGCTGCACCTCGGAGAAGATCACCACCTCCCCGAAGATCCCGCCCGCAGTGAGACGAGCCAGGGGAGCCGTTCTTCCCGACTCGAAGTTTCTCTGGATTTCGACCTCTCCTGACAGTATCACGGCCATGTGCGAACACGGCGCACCCTCGACGGCCAGCACCTGGCCCCGGCTGAAGGTCGCGATCCGGTAGCGAAGCCCCTCGAGAAGCCGGTACAGCTCCCTCTCATCGAACCCCTCGAACAGGTGGGATTTCCTGAGCTTGTGTCGGAGGTGGCGCACGGTGTCCTCCCCTCATTGGGTGATTTCCCTCGTTCCGTAACATTTGTTACGGACTCACGTCCTCCCAAAGATTATACTCCAATCACAGGCACGATCGGGAGGTGACGACGATGAAGAGAAAGATCGTACACATAGACGAGGAGAAGTGCAACGGCTGCGGGCTGTGCATCGACGCCTGCCACGAGAGGGCCATCGAGCTCGTCGACGGCAGGGCCCGGCTGGTGAGTGACGAATACTGCGACGGCCTCGGCGACTGCCTTCCCGCCTGCCCCACCGGTGCCATCGAGATCATCGAGCGGGAGGCGGCTCCCTTCGACGAGGAGGCGGTGCAGGAGCGCATGAGGGAGGCGGATGCGCCGTCACCGGCCTGCAGCGGGATGGCGGGCTGTCCCGGGATGGCGGCCCTGCAGAGCTTCCCTGGGGCCGAGGAAGCACCGGCAGAGACACCGGGGCTGAGGAACTGGCCCGTGCAGCTGGCCCTGGTGAATCCCGATTCAGGTTTCCTCTCCGGGGCCCACCTGCTGGTGGCGGCGGACTGCACCGCCTTCTCATACCCAAAATTTCAGGGGGAGTTCGGTGAGGGCCGCGTCCTCCTGGTGGGGTGCCCCAGGCTGGATGATGCCGCCCTGTACCGGGAGAAACTGGTCCGCATCCTCGAGACCCACGACGTGGCGAGCATCACCGTCGTTCGCATGGAGGTTCCGTGCTGCAGCGGTCTCGCCCAACTGGTCAGAGACTCGATGCTGAAGGCAGAGGTCATCGTCCCCTACCAGGAAGCAGTCATCGGGGTCCGTGGCGAACTGCAGGAAGGCGGGGGAGTATGAAGCCGAGGACGTGGGAATTCACCCGGACGGAGGAGCGGGTCGTTGAACGCCTGGTGACCGACGATCTGGAGGTCATGATCAATCACATAGTGCTGCCGGAAGGGGAGATGGTGCCGGAGCACACGGCGAATGCGAGGGTGCACCTGCTGGCCGTGAGGGGCCGACTGTCCCTCCAGCTGGACGGGGAGACCTCCGGGGCCGGGGCCGGCACCATCGTGAACGTGCCCCGGGGGACGAGGATGAAGATATGCAACGACGATGCGCCGACAGCGGAGTTTTTCGTCATCAAGACGCCCGCCCCGGGCGCTGCAGAGTAGAGAGGGGAGAGATCCAGGATGACCCAGGGTATGTTTTGTTTCCAGTGCGAACAGACGGCAGGTGGCACCGGATGCACCAGGTACGGCGTGTGCGGCAAGGATCCCGAGGTGGCGGCGCTGCAGGACCTGTTGATCCACCAGCTGAAGGGAATCGGCTACCACGGGGCCCGGATACTGGAGCAGGGAGAGATCGACGACGAGATCCATGACTTCGTCCACGAGGCCCTCTTTCACACCCTGACCAACGTGGACTTCGATCCCGAGCGGCTCGAGGTCATGCTTAACAGGGCGGCAGAGATCAAGGATGACCTCCGGGAAAGGGCTCCCGGGGCCTGCTGCGGGGTTCCCAACGCCGTGCAATACCGCCTCCCTGCCTCCCGGGAAGAGATGGTGGCCGACGCCCTCGGCGTGGGTGTGCAGGCCGGGGACCTCCCCGAGGATCTGAGGTCTCTCAGGGAGATCCTGGTCTACGGGCTGAAGGGAATCGCAGCCTACGCGCACCACGCCCGGGTCCTCGGACACACCGACCGCGAGGTCGATGAGTTCATGTACCGTGCCCTGGATTCCACCCTCGGGGAGTTCTCCGCCGAGGACATGCTGGAGATGGTGCTGGAGGCCGGCCGGATCAACCTTCGCTGCATGGAGCTGTTGGACCGGGCCAACACGGACCGCTTCGGCCACCCCGAGCCCACGGAGGCCCTAATCACAAAGAAGAAGGGCCCCTTCATCGTGGTGTCCGGCCACGACCTGGCGGACCTCGAGGAGATTCTCGAGCAGACCGAGGGGACCGGGGTCAACGTGTATACCCACGGCGAGATGCTGCCCGCCCTGGCCTACCCCGAGCTCAAAAAATACGATCACCTGGTGGGTAACTTCGGGGGCGCATGGTACGCGCAGACCAGGGAGTTCGACGGTATCCCGGGCTGCATAGTCATGACCACCAACTGCCTGCAAAAGCCGAAGCCCTCCTACCAGGACCGCATCTTCACCACCGGTCCCGTGGCATGGCCGCGGGTCACGCACATAGAGGAAGAGGAGGGCCGCAAGGACTTCGGCCCCGTCATCGACAGGGCCCTGGAGCTGGCGGGGTGGAGCGAGGACGAGGATGAGAAGCGCATCACCATCGGCTTCGCCCACGGGACGGTCCTGGCCCACGCCGACACCGTCGTAGAGGCGGTGAAGGAGGGAGACATCAGCCATTTCTTCCTGGTGGGAGGCTGCGACGGCGCCAAGGGCGGCCGAAGCTACTTCACCGAGTTTGCCGAGATGGTGCCCACGGATTGCATCATCCTGACCCTGGGCTGCGGTAAGTACCGCTTCAACGACCGCGACTTCGGGGAGATCGGCGGCCTGCCGCGCCTGATGGACCTCGGCCAGTGCAACGATGCCTTCAGCGCGGTCAAGATCGCCCTGGCCCTCGCCGATGCCTTCGACTGTGATGTCAACGAGCTGCCCCTTTCCCTGGTGCTCTCCTGGTACGAGCAGAAGGCTGTCAGCATCCTGCTGTCTCTATTGCACCTGGGTGTGAAGGGCATCAAGCTGGGCCCCTCCCTTCCGGCCTTCGTCTCGCCGGGAGTGCTGGAGGTCCTCGTCGATAACTTCGATATCTCGCCCATCTCCGATCCGGCCTCGGACCTCGAGGCCATCCTGGGATAGGGTGAGTGCAGCGGGGTGCGGCCCGCCGCCGCACC
>PWUB01000269.1 GCA_003563755.1 Clostridia bacterium | reverse complement strand
CGCGTCATAACTCGCATGCTCCGCGCCTTCATCCGTCGCGAGACCAGGCCTGATTTGGCCCCGGGCTGTCCTGAACGACCCGATGCTCAGTTCCTCGGCTTCCTTCACTACGTATGGGGATTCCACCGGGGCGGACGGCCCAGCCTGCTGCGCCACCTCGACGACCTGCCCACGGGCACGACTCTCCTCTGGCTCAAGAGCCCCCGGGAGATCGAAGGGATGATCTCGGAGGCTGAGCGGGGTCGGGGCTGAGGCCTCCGCGCGAGTATCGCAGGCGGTGATCGTCATGTTATCGTCCCTCACCGGCCAGGACATCATTGAGTCGTACCGGTGAGACAGCTTCCTCCCCTCCGAAAGGGGTGAGATGACCGCGATCCGTCTCGTTTGAGCCCATCCAAGCGCTCATCCTCCTCGGCAAGCCACATTGGCCACCCTCGAAAGATGAGCATCGTACGGGGGTGCGCCGGGGTTGTCTTGCCGGCAGTGAAGAAGACATCATTTTTCTGGAGGGCGAACGTGTCCGGCCCCCTCTTGCGGCCTATCATGGATCCGGATGCGCCGTGGGGGTGTGGTGCGGGAGCATAGGACTGCTGATGCAGGGCGATCAGCACGTAAGGATACTTCGGAAATGCGCCGTCTGTGCCGACGTGACGCGGCAGGCACCTCCGGCAGGGTCCGCGCGACGAGCCTGGACTACCCCCTGTTGGATGGAGAGGGAACGATCAATGCTGCCCTTCTTGATGTCGAGAGCATCGCTCTGGCCGGCACGCAGGTGCTGACGACCAGGAGGGCTGGCGGCGCACAACCCCACGGTGTGGGCGCCCTACCGTACCTCGCTATGCTGACCTCTGAAGCGCAGAAAGATCGGGTCGCGTGGCGGCCCTCGAACCTGAATCCCTGGCGGTGCAAACATCGGATGGCGACAATGCAGTCTCTGTCACGTGGCGCGGTTGATCCGCGGAGCATCTGACCACTCCCTGGTCTGTGTGCAAGCCGGGCAGGCAGAGCCAGCGAACGAGGAACCATCCCATTCCCCCCTCCCCTCTTGATTCCCACTGAGTACTGACCCATCTATCTCACCGAACACCCATCCATCGCCACAGGGAACACCCACCCATCGCCACAGGGAACACGGACTCCTTCGTAGCATGCTTCGCCATTCTCTGCAAGAGGAGACGATGATCCCAGTGGAAGCATTCCCACGCTTGACTCATCGGCACACCCCACGTTCGACTCCCCTCAGCAGGAAATTGGCGCTGAGCATCGAATCATGATTTCATAGCACACACCCCCCGGCTGGAGGTGAGACGATGCTCGGAGAGGCCATCCTCAGGCAGCGTCAGGCACTGTCAATGACACAGGATCAGCTAGCCTCGGGAGTATGCAGCCGCTCATATCTCAGCAGAATCGAACACAACGGAATCACACCCAGTCCGAACATCATGATCAAGCTCGGAGAAAAACTGGGTCTCTGTATGACGGACTGGGTGGAATACTACCTGCAAGACAGCATCGGAGCAAACTACAAGGATCTGTTTCTACTCGCCCGTGCCCTGGCAAGAAACGGCCTCTTTGACCATGTCAATAAGTTCATCGCGAAGGCAGAGGAATCAGCTGCTGCAGGGAGCAATGACCACTCCTATCAAGGCGAAAAACTGGCAGTTCAGGGCCATATACTGTCCATGCGTGGCAAACGCTCAGAAGCCCTGAAGGTCTACCAAGACCTTCTGACCCTTCGGAAGCGCCGGCCCTCCAGACGATTTGAGTTAGCACATGCGTATTTTACCGCGGGGAATGCGGCTATCTATGCTGGAGACTATGATCAGGCCCTGACGAATCTCTTTACTGGGCTGAGCCGTCTGCTGTGCGATGATCCCGACTCCATGCCCCAGGATACTAAGAGGATAGTGCATCTGCATCACATCATGACCCAGGCCCTGATGCACGTGCTCTTCACAAAACAGCAATATCGCTTTGCGGACGCACTGCTCAATGTGATCTTCGCACGATGGGAAGAGATGAGCATTCCCGGAAACGTCCCTGATATTCAGTTGTCAAGAGGGATAAACCACCTGCAGGCCGGAAGCTTCAGCGCTGCGATCGATGTCTTCCGCGAGGTCATCGCCACGACCGATGACGCGGTCCACATGATCTGTGCATACACCAACCTTGGGCTGACCTACCTGGGACAAGGCGAGCCGGCAAGGGCACTAGCCAGCCTTGAGATCGCATGGGATCTCCATGATGATGCCGATTACTTCCTGTCCAGGCGAAGAGTGGCCAACGGTATAATCCGGTGCTACATCAACCTCGGACGCCTGGACCAGGCGCACGAGTGGGAGAAGATCGCAGACAGCATCGTCGATGAGGGTACTGCCCGTTATGAGCCGATACTCCCCCAGGAAACCCTGCTCCTGAAGGCTGAACTCAGACTGAGGGAGGACAGGCCCGAGAAGGCCCTGTGTCATCTTGAGAACGTCAATCCTGATGTCATCAACGATGCAGCAGCACAGATGATATCGCTTATGAAGGCCGAGGCGCTTCTTCAAGGAGGTCAGGTTGAAGGAGCGTTTGACCTGATTAGTGAGATCAGAACACCCCTGTGGAAAGACCTCTAGCGAAAGGGGCAATGGCTCACTCCGTGAGACTGCGCGGCTATCGGGGGGCGAGCTCCTACAGCATCATGGAGACCCGATGACCTCTACCCCGCAACTCAAGAAGGAGATCCAGGGCTGGAGATCACTCGGCGCCATGCACAACGGGGCAGCCCGTTCGCGGATGCCACACCCTCTCGGCGACGAGCAGCACTTTGCCCTCGCCGGCATCGAAGGCTTCCTGTTGCTCTCTGTGGAGGACACCACCCTCAGTCTTGGCCAACCCCGGACCACACAGATGCCGGTGCAGCGCTCCTCCCTGATGCATTCGCGAAATGTCATGCTGGCCCTTATCTAGATTCCACGGCCCCTGTGTGAATAATCTGACCGATTGTGAATAATGGCAGACAACGTGCACTATTTGCACCGCCTGTACAGTCATAGCACACGTTATGGGTTGTCTAGGAAGCGCAGCCATTGATATCGTAAGATAAGAGGTAGGCCTATGTGATTACTTTCACGTGCGCACCTCTGAGTGATGATATTGGCCTCATATTGGATGCTCCGTCAAGTATCTCTTTCATAGAATGCCCGGAAGGGAAGCAATGCGCCTTCCGGGCAGTACTCTGGTTGCACTTACCGTCGACATGGCAGGCATAGGCTCCGGGAAGGGAGCGGGTGTCATGGGTGTCCGTTGTCATCTAGCGGTGATTCTGATCCTGGTAGCGAGTCTTCTACTCATTCCCGCCTGCGAGGAGGCAGAAGAGGACAGGGTCCAGGAGGATATCCTGGTCTGGTCCGGTGAGATCACCGGGGAGTGTGGCTACGTGTTATTCGACGAGACAGCCCAGGAGCTCCTGTTGCTGGCGGATACGAGTATATGGGCGATGCTCCTTGATGATCCCGGTGAAGGTGTTGAGTTGCACAAGATCGTGGAACACGACAGTGAATACTGGATTACCGGTCTTCCCTACGTTACCTACGAAGAGGGAATCCGGAAGATCAGTGTTCCAAGGAGCCTGCGGGGCACGCTGAAACTCCGGGAGTTCACCGCCGACGACTCCATGGTATACGTGGGGAATGCCGCGGGTGAGCGGTACTCGGAGCAGGTGGACAGGGCGCAGTATTTTGAGCCGATCATGTTCGTTCAACAGGTCTACCGATTCACCGACGGTGCCCGGTGGTTTGAGCTGACCATCGCGGGGGAGCAGGGAGAAGACATCACGTACAGGCTGGAGCTTTACCAGCTGGCAGAGGAGCCGGAAGGACCCCGTTCGGATGCTCCCGGGTACCTGGTGGATCATCACGATGACGGCTATTCCCTGTGGGTAGCGGAGGTGTTCGCGGATCGCTACGAGGACTTCTCCGAGTGGGGTAGGGAAGCAGTGACCCAGGCTCGAGAGTTCTTCAACCTTGACAGCCGCACTCCCGTACACCTGGTGGTGGCGCCCCGGGATCAGAAGCTCCACCCACGGCCTATTGAGATACAGGGGAGGTATGTCGAAGCCTATCGTCGAGCGAGCATCGTGCACAATGGTTCCCAGAGGCTACTCAGGCATGAGATCATGCATGCAGTTCACGATGAGGTTCTGAGAAGGGGCGGGCATACCCTCCGTGCCATGACAACATGGGTGGCGGAGGGACTGGCCGAGTATTTCGGCCATATCAACACCGCCCAGGAAGAAATGATGACTCTTCACGTCCACCAGCTTGCCCGGTTTGCACCCCTGCAGGACCCAGAGCCCCTGTTGCAGCGCCGCCCCGCCTTACTCTGGTTCGGACATGTCATCATGGAATACCTGGTGGAGGAGTTTGGACCAGAGCTCGTTGTCGACTATGCCACCGCTCTTCGTGAGGACCGGACCTGGGGAGCGGAGGATCGACTGGCAGGGGAATACTTCGGGATGACCCAGGAACAGATACTGAGAGCCGCTCTCGAGGACCCGCCCGCGATCGTTGATGAGTATCCCGCGCCGGATTATGTGCTCACCGACTGGGAGCGACTGACGGATGCGTCCGGGACCAATCACGGCTTCACCCTGAGCCGGGACGGTGAGAGGATCGCCCTGATTGCCGGAGGCCAGGGTGGCATCCGGATCCTGGATCTGAAGACCCGTGGGATCGAAGAGGTGTTCAACGGTCATGATCTCGAGGGGTTCGTGAACCTGGGCACCCTTAGTTGGTTCCCCTGTGGGGAGAGGATTGCCTTCATGATTAGGATAGCTGGTGCCCAGGACATCTACGCTCTCAACCTGAAGGATGGCTCCCACGAAGAGATCATCGCCTCCGAGTTCGCTGATTCCGGCCCCGATGTTTCGCCCTGCGGCGAAGTGATCGCGTTCCGTTCGGAGAGGACGGGTCATTCCGAGATATATCTTAAGGATCTGGCCACAGGGGATGTTCACCAGCTGACCGGGGAGGGGACTCGCCTGACCTGGCCGGTGTGGTCGGATGATGGTAGCAGGCTGGCGCTTGTTGACAATGAGAGGCACAGACTCGGCATCATGGACGTCAATACCACGGATATTGCCTGGTTTCACCTGGAGCCCCACCATGTTGTCTCACCTTCACGGCCGAGGTGGACCAACGATGATGAAATCATCCTCACGGTTGCAGCCCACGGCCTACCGGCTGGCCTATCGCTTCTGTCGGTCAGCCTGTCGGCCGGTGAGCAGCATCTGAAGGGCGGCCTCGAGGTGATGACCAGTTGGGCGGAGCCCATTCAAATCGAGAACCACTATTACGTCCGAACCTCGTTGTGGGACCCAGGCGCCCAGGCCATGCACTATGGGATCGCCAGAGTGATGTTTGAGAGAAGGTAGCTGGGAAGCAGACACCGTGCCTGCATCTCGAGGCGGTTCACATCGGGCAGGACAGCACACTGCTCAACAATGAGCACCAGAGACAAACTCCGTTCGGGCAGCCTGGAGACGACATTGTAGGACATGCTGAGAGCCTGCGGGTTGGCGGGTTGCGAGGGACCCGTTAGGGACCTACCCTGCGGCCTCGACACCATCGTTGGGGCTTTGGGTGAGGAAGGAACGGTCTTCAGTGCAGGCCAGGTTCAACGCTTACTCCTGGCAAGGGCACTGCTTGCTGAGCCAGGCTTGCTGGTCATAGATGAGTCGCTTGATGCCATAGACTCCGGTGATCGCTACGACATGATGAGGCACCTGTCCCTGGCAGGCATCCTGCCCATAATCATCACCCATGATGCCAGGGTGTTTGATGGGGTGGACGGGATCTCCTGCGCTGTCTGGAGGGTGGAGAGGTGTGGCGTTGGAAGGCTGCCTCTCCGCAGCAGGACAGCCCCGTTGGCCAGTCCGCAGTTGGCAAACAACGACATTGCCCCCGAGTGAAAGGTATTTCACGAGGGCAAGCACAAAATGGTAATATGGGCACAAGCATGCCAGTTGGCACAATCAGGGCAGAGGGGGGAAGATCATGAGCTCAATGAACCGGTGGCGAGGCAACATGGTTCTCCTCGCCTGCCTTGTCATCATCATCGCGGCCGTGCACGTCGGTTGTCACCTGGTGGAGGATGATGAGGATGATCCCGATGAGGACGTTCTCCTGTGGTCACACGAGGTGACAGCCGAGGATGTCTACGTTTACTTCGATCAAGAAGCGGGTGAGCTGCTGCTGGTGACCGACAGCGGCATCTGGAGTGTGGATCTCACCCGGGAGGAGGAGGTCCAGCTCGAGCAGCTCGCGGAAATCGCGGATCCGGAGTCTCGGTTCACCGGACTACCCTATGTTACCCGGTGCGATGCAGGAGAGCGGCGGATCACCTGGGTTCTCGAGAGGGGGCCTGATTACATCGTGTCCGAGCTCACCGGGGACGGAGTCGATGTGTACATGCAGCAGGAGGCAGGTGAACGCTACTCCGAAGCGATCCCCCATGCCCACTTCTTCGTTCCCGT
>PWUB01000171.1 GCA_003563755.1 Clostridia bacterium | reverse complement strand
TAGCTGTCCAGTCCGAAATCCCGCTGCAGCCGCTGACGCCTCATGCCGGGACTCTCCGGCATCCGCGACTCGAGATCCCTCACCCACGCCGGATCAACGGCAACCTCGAGCAGATCGGGATCGGGGAAATAGCGGTAATCGTGGGATTCCTCCTTGGTACGGGCAGACTGGGTGACTTCCCGGGATTCGTCCCAATGACGGGTCTCGTGGGTGAGACTATCACCCCGGGCCGCTGCCTCCTGGTGCCGCCGCACTTCGTACCTGAGTGCCCGCTGCACACCGCGGAAGGAGCTGAGATTCTTGACCTCCGATATCTCGGTGACCGCTCGGGACCCGGAGGAATCCGTGAGGTTCACGTTGACATCACACCGGAGCTCTCCCTCCTCCATCCTCACCTGGGACACTCCGACTGAACGAAGGAGCTCCCGCAGGTGTTCGAGGAAGGCACGAGCATCCCCGGGAGAGTGGAGGTCGGGCTCCGTAACTACTTCCGCCAGCGACACCCCGCAGCGGTTGAAGTCCACGAGAGTACCATCGCCGGGCACGTGTATCGACTTGCCGGCATCCTCTTCCAGGTGCACGCGGCGGATCCGAACGGTAACGGCCCCTCCGTCATCTCCGACGAAGGTGGTGCTTCCGTTCTCGGCGAGGGGGGCGGCAAGCTGGCTGATCTGGTAGCCCTTGGGGAGGTCAGGGTAGTGATAGTTCTTCCTTTCGAACCGCATTCTCGGATACACTTCGGCACCCAGGGCCAGGGCGGCCACGATCCCGAGCTCCACGGCCCTACGGTTGAGTACCGGAAGAGAGCCCGGAAGGGCCAGGCACACGGGACACACCTGGGAATTAGCAGGCTCGCCGAACTTCGTACCGCATGAACAGAACAGCTTGGAGTCGGTATCGAGCGCCACGTGGATCTCCAGACCGATCAACACCTGGTGTCCTGTGTTCACATCGACTCACTCCCTCCGGCGGGATCCGCCAACGGCGGCCTAACAAGATGGTGATCCGTCGCCCTTTGGAAAGCCCCCGCCGCTGCAAGAACCCGGGCATCCCCGAATCGTGGTCCCATGAGCTGTACACCGACGGGCATGCCCTCTGAGAAGCCCCCGGGAATGGACACCGCCGGAATGCCTGCGAGATTCGCCGGAATCGTGCATACGTCGGCCATGTACATGGACAAGGGGTCATCGGACCTGGCTCCCACGGCGAAAGCCACGGTGGGTCCCGTCGGTGCGAGGAGCAGGTCGAACTGCTCGAACGCATCGAGCATCTCCCGTACCATCAGGGCCCGCGCCCGGGCTGCCTTGACGTAGTATGCCTCGTAAAAGCCGGCGCTCAACACGAAGGTACCGAGCATGATGCGCCGCTTGACCTCGCTTCCGAATCCGGTCCCGCGGGTGTTGCGATAGATATCCATCATCTCGGCTCCCGTCTCGCGGAGTCCGTAGCGGACGCCGTCGAAACGCGCCAGGTTCGAGGATGCTTCCGCGGAGGAGATGATGTAATATGCCGGCAGCGCGTAACCGGTGCTGGGCAGGGAGCACTCCTGCACGGATGCGCCCAGTTGGGAGAACGTCTCGGCAGCATCCAGGACCACGCGGCGGACCCCAGGGTCTATCCCCTCATCCAGGTACTCCTGGGGCAGGCCGATTCTCACTCCGCGCAGATCATCCCCCGCCTGCTCAACGGCCTGCAGGAATCCTCCGGCGTCGGGATGTGAAACGGACGTGCTGTCGGAGGGATCGTCGCCCACGAGGACATCCATCACCGCAGCACAATCCACAACATCGCGGGTGATCGGCCCGATCTGATCCAGCGACGAGGCGAAGGCGATCAGACCGTAACGTGATACGGCACCGTACGTCGGCTTCATTCCCACCACGCCGCAGAAAGCTGCCGGCTGCCGTATGGATCCGCCGGTGTCAGAGCCCAGGGCCACAGGCACCTGACCCGCTGCCACCGCGGCCGTGGATCCACCGCTTGACCCACCGGGCACCCGGTCCGGATCCCACGGATTGCGGGTAAGCTGCACCGAAGAACTCTCGGTCGAGGACCCCATGGCGAACTCATCCATGTTGGTCTTTCCGACGGAGATGGCGCCCGCCTCCTCCAGGGCCTCCACCGCCGTGGCGCTGTAGAGTGGATGATAGGATGCAAGCATTGCTGATGCACACGTGGTGGGCATCTGCTGCGTGCATATGTTGTCCTTGAAGGCGACGGGAACACCGTCCAGGGCACCGCGTTCGCCCTCACCGGCATCGGCATCATCGGACTCGGCGAGAGCCCTCTGGGAGTTCACGTACAGAAAGCACCCCACATCGTCATCGCTATCATCTATGGTGCGGAGAGCCGCTTCGAGAACCTCCCGACGTGTGACCTCTCCGCCCCTGACCAGTCGGCAAATTTCTCGTGCGCTCAGCCACCTGAGGTCATTCATGCTCTTGTTCCTCGGCCGCTCGAGTATCCACTACCCTCGGGACCCTGACATGAGAGCCCTCGACATCGGGGGCACCCTCCAAAAAGGCTGCGGTGACCCTCGCATCCCGCACCACATCCTCGCGCCAGACGTTCTCACGGGCGGCGGTCGGACTGTACATAGGAGGTACTTCTTCCAGGTCGAGCTCGTCCAGACGCTCCACGTACTCCAGAATGGAAGCCAGGTCGTCCTGAAGGCCGCTGACCTCTTCATCGAACAACCGCAGGTGAGCCAACGCCGCGACCATCTGCACCTGCTCTTCGCTGAGCTTCAAGAGGAAATCACCCCGTTCGCATTCAGATTATCGGACATCTGCGACACTTACGATTATACTGTCAACACAATCCATATTCCAATCAGGGCAAGGCCGCGACGGTAGGTGCCCATGGTCTCACGAACACCCAGACTGAAGACCGAAGCCGACACCCGGGCGGTCATGCAATGCAGCACCGCGCAAGGACCTCTCACAACGACCCGTCATCCCCGGCTTCATTCAGTCAGGCTGTTCGCCCTCTCACATGACCTCGGAGGTGAGTTCGGCCACGACAATGCCCACAGCCATCACCATGGGCCTAAAGGAGATAAGTAGATTGATGGCGGAGCAGTTGAGTGCAGGACTACAGGTGCCGGCGAGTGCGGAGCCGGGGCGAGTGAACTCGCCCCGGCTCAAGGTAAGAAGAATCTGTCACCGGTTTACTCATGCAGCCAGCAGGCCGCGTAGTGCTCCCCGCCGGAATAATCAACCAGCGGCGGTTTAGTCTCCGAGCAGCGGTCCATGGCATGCATGCAGCGGGTCCTGAAGTGGCAGCCGCTCGGCGGGTTAGCCGGACTGGGAACATCGCCCTTGAGGACGATTCGCTCGCGTCCCTGCTGAATCTGCGGATCCGCGATCGGAATGGCCGACAGCAGTGCCTCTGTATAGGGATGCATGGGGTTTTCGTACAGCTCATCCTCGTCGGCGATCTCCACCAGCTGCCCGAGATACATCACCGCGACACGATCACTGATGTGGCGCACCACGCTCAGATCGTGGGCGATAAACAGGTAGGTAAGGTCAAACTCCTCCTGGAGATCCTCAAGGAGGTTCAAGACCTGCGACTGAATCGAAACGTCGAGAGCGGATACCGGCTCGTCGCACACTATCAGCTTCGGGTTAAGGGCCAGGGCCCGTGCCACACCGATGCGCTGGCGCTGTCCACCCGAGAACTCATGAGGGTAGCGGCGGGCGTGCAGCGCACTGAGACCGACGGTCTCCAGGAGCTCGCGAACCCGGTTCTCTTTTTCCTTACCGCGGGCAACGTTGTGAATCTCCAGGGGCTCACCGATGATGTCCCCGACCGTCATCCTCGGGTTCAGCGACGCATAGGGATCCTGGAAAACGATCTGCATATCGCGGCGCAGTCTCCGGAGTTCCTCTCGGCCCAGTTCGAAGACTTCGTTGCCCTCGAAGAAAACGTCTCCCTCCGTCGGCTCGAGGAGGCGCAGAAGCACGCGCCCGGTGGTGGTCTTACCGCAGCCACTCTCGCCCACCAGGCCCAGTGTCTCTCCGGGCTTGATGCTGAAGCTCACATCATCGACGGCCTTGATCCACCCCGTGATGCGGGAAAATATGCCGCCGGTGACCGGGAAGTACTTCTTGAGGTTGCGAACTACCACCAGGTCCTCCTGAATGTCTCCTACGCTGGCCCGGGCATCGTCCTTGACGGTCTCAGCTGCGGGCTGTGCCATTTACGCCACCCCCTCTCGGTCTTCATCATGCAGCCAGCAGGCCACGCGACGTCCATCAGCCTCTAGCAGATCCGGCTGCTTTGAACGACACACGTCCATCGCGTAGGGGCAGCGCGGGTTGAAGTAGCATCCAACCGGCATGTTGAGGGGATTGGGAACGACTCCCTCGATGACGTGCAGGCGTCCACCCGCCCGGTCCAGCCTGGGGATGGAATTCAAAAGGCCCTCGGTGTAGGGATGCTGAGGATCCCCGAAGATGTCGAAGACGTTGCCTTCCTCGACGATCTTGCCGGCATACATAACAACCACCCGCTCCGCCATCTCGGCTATGACGCCCAGGTCGTGAGTGATCAGCATGATGGCCATGCCCAGTTCATCCTTCAGACTCTTCATGAGCTCGAGGATCTGCGCCTGAATGGTCACATCAAGGGCAGTGGTCGGCTCGTCAGCTATGAGGAGCTTGGGGTTGCACGAGAGGGCCATCGCGATCATGACCCGCTGACGCATACCACCCGACAGCTGGTGGGGATACTCATCGACCCTCTTGTCCGGATCAGGAATACCCACCAATGTCAGCATCTCGATCGCCTGGGAACGTGCCTCCCGCTCGGAAAGGCCCTGGTGGAGGATGATGGCCTCCATTATCTGATCACCACACGTGTACACGGGATTCAGCGAGGTCATGGGTTCCTGGAAAATCATTGATATGTCGTTACCGCGAATCTTCCGCATGTCTGATTCGCGCTTGGTCAACAGTTCCTCGCCTTCGAACTGAATGCTGGTGCCTTCAAGGATCTTGCCTGGCGGGTCGGGAATGAGACGCATTATGGACAGAGCAGTCACGCTCTTGCCGCAACCGCTCTCGCCCACCACACCGAGCGTCTCACCGCGGTTGATGTAAAAGTCCCCGCCATCAACCGCCGGAACCTCACCGTCTTCTGTGTAGAAATAGGTCCGCAGGTTCTCTACCTTGACTAGAGCATCCGACACACAATCACCCCATTCTTCCTTACCCATAGATAGGCCTGTATCGTATCCAGAGATATTTGCTTACACCTACGCAACATTATAGTACATATTATTCATCGATTCCTAGTTCCCTGCTTCCCCATCCCATTTCCAGAGAAAAAGATCTCCCAGCGGAGGAATCCCCGAGACATCCGGGTAGTTTATGTCATCGGCTGCAAATAGCACCACCTGGGGGGCGAAGAGGAAGACGACGGGCACATCCTCGACCACGACACGGGCCCAAGACACCTCAGGGGGCGATTCCTCGAGACCTTCATAGCCCCAGGCATTGTCGCCGCTCCAGGTGGCGGGAGAGGTGGACATCCGCCAGGGCATGGCCAACAGGTACATGTCAAAGCGGTGCCTACCGAATATGTTGTAGATGAATAGATCCCGCTGTACGGGCACAGGCGTGATATCCATGCCGAGTCCGGCGAGGTCTAGGGCGATACCCGAGGCCGTTCTCCGTCGACCCTCATCTGCAGCAGGATAGGCAAGGCGCAGGCGAACCGCCTCTCCCTCGGGACAACGGAGGGTTCCTTCGTCGTCCGGAAGGAAGCCGGCGTCAGACAATACACGCTGCGCCTCCGCTGGGTCGTGGCTGAGCACTTCGGTCATCTCCCAGGGGACCGGGCCTGCAACCGACTGCCACCTGCCGCCGAACATGTCCTCGGCCCTGGCGGACCGGTCAACGGCCATCGCTATGGCCCGTCTGACCTCTGGGTGGACCAGGAAGGGGTTTCTCAGGTTCAGTCCGAGATACTCGAATCCTTGTGCCGGGAGAACCACCTGTCGGAAGCCCTCCACCTCATCAGGGGCGCTGCGGCCGGGAACATACAGGGCATGGTGTTCCTCGCTGCAGAAGGCCTCCGCGTCAGTGGTAACCAGTATCTGCAGGTGGCGGGAGTCATCCCCGTAGTCCTCATCAACCAGGGGAAAATCCTCGAATCGGGTGAGCGTGACCAGGGTACCGTGCTCCTCTTCGTCGGCACCTTCGAACTCGTAGGGACCACAGCCGACGGGCGGCTCCCCCCGCAGGGCATCCTCCAGGTCCGCGGGGTCCACCCCTCCGTGCAGGTGAACGGGTGCGGGCGTCAGGAACACCAGGTTCCAGATCCCGCCCCCGGGATCAACCCGGAACCGGATGGTTCTTTCACCCTCGACACTGACACCAGCGATAACACCGGCCTCCCCCGTTCGGTACGACTCGACTCCGTGCACGAAATCGAACTCATCGCCCGGGTCGACCCCGGTGTAGTCGGGATGCAGCAGAACCCGCAGGAAGAACTCGACATCTTCGGCCGTCAC
>PWUB01000261.1 GCA_003563755.1 Clostridia bacterium | reverse complement strand
TGGACATAGTGGACCCGGTGACGGCCCGGATAGTCCTTCCGGAGGGTGCCACTCTGCTGACCGGGGGAGTAGAGCGTGAAATCGGACATCTGCAGGGATACGCCTCCACCTCGGGTCGACCGTATCGAGGTGGCGATGACCCATCATCCAGGGCGAAGCGGGTGAGGTGGACGATTGAGGGGCTTTCTGCGGGTGCCCAGGTGACCGTTGCCGCCTGCGGACAGCGAAGCGGCAGCGATGAAATGACCGTCAGCCTGTGAGGACCCTGGAGATGGTGTGAGTGTGGAGTACGAAAAATGGGGAGGGCGATGGGAACCAGTGATCTCACTCCTTTGAAATCTGCGTTACTGAGCAGCGCGCCACTCGCACATGGAGGAGAAGGTCCAACTCCACCGCATCCAGGCCGGCCCGGGATACAGCCAGGCATCAATTTACTGCAGGAAGGTGCGAACATGAACATATACTACTCACTTCCCGACACACCAGTACGACTGGTTAATGCGGTGGCGGGATATTTGCAGCAGAAAGCGAGTGTTGTGAGAACGGGCTGAATCAGGGAAACCAGGTACATATCCTCGTCAGGGACGCACTGTTGACCGTGTGGGGGTTTAGCTCCTGCACACAGCCGATGATGCGCTGGCCCTCGAAGTTAAAGGGGGGTGGTGCTCGGCATCATCACCTTGGGAAAGCCCACAATACCGGCTCGCTCCGCCCAAACGGGCAAGCTTTAGAGTTGAGCCCTGTTTCGACCATACATCAGCATGATCAGTCGTCCAGGGTCTGGGAGCCCTCAGCAGTGTAGGGTGATTCCGGCCACATGCGCACCAGTTGCCACCAGTCAAAGGCTGAGTCGCCCCGCAGGTGAGAGCTGAGATCACGGGAGCGGCTCAGAACCCATGCCACCCGGCCACCCCACAGCACCAGGGCTACCATGGCCGTCAGCCAGAGGATCACGGGTAGATAGGGCAGCCCGACCCCAGCACCCGTAGGTGCCACCAGGAGAGTGAGGTATGTTAGCGCGGTCCCAATGACTATTCCGACGGCCGCATCAAGGGTCAGCTGCTTTCGGAACATCCGGCCTATGTCCTCGGCACTCATACCGGTCACCGTATAGATGCCTATGGTGGTCTGGCGGTCCAGCACGACGACCAGCACCGTTACCGTCACCGCCAGCATCACCAGCAGAAGCATCAGGGCCACCAGGGCGCTCACCGAAAGCCGACTGGAATGCTCGATGGAGAGGACCGCACTGCGGACCGTCTCCGAATGCCAGTAGGTTGGCCGCACCTGGTCAATGAAGGGTGACGGCAGTCCTCGGTACCTGTTGATGAACTCATTGTCCTGCGGCGGCTCATCACCCGGGTAGTAGGACAACGGGTAAGCCGGAACCCTGACGCTGCGCATCATGCCGGCCAGCGCACGGCGCACAGCCTCGGGAGTCTGCCTGGGCGCATGCCACAGCCAGGCCGCGTTGTAGCCTCCCAGCCCGGCAAGGGATGCGATCTCATCCCGGTTCCCCATGATCAACCGTTCGAAGGGCGGCCGGGATGAGAAGGTGCCGACCACGGTGAACGATCCCCGGGAGTATTCACCCGTGTCCGGGTGCAGGTATTCGAGGGGGATCGAATCTCCCAGCTCTATCGAAAGCGCCTGCAGCAGCTGGGAGGACACGGCGATCTCCATCGCGCCCGGTGACGGGTGAACGCCCTCATCGATTCTGTACAGTTCGACGGCCAGGACATCGGTACCCCACACTTCGACCGCACCCGCGGGTGTATACACGTGGGTGACAACGCCCGTGGTGACCTCGCGCGTGAGCCGGCGGAGTCGGCTCATGTCAAGGAGTCCATCGATGCAGAACCGCGGATTAGCAAGCCGCGTCGTCCAGTCGGGATAGGTCACCATCACCGAAAACGGCGTCTGGTACCATTCCGTCGAGGCCGAAGCGGCCCTCTCATCGACGGGGCGACTGCTGTATACACCGTACATCAAGGTGGCAAGGGAGATGATCACGATGATTATGAGGTTAGAGGAACGGTTTGCTCTCCACTCCTTCCACACGACCCGGGACATCCAGGGATCACGCATCTCGCAGCACCTCCCCGGGTGAAAGCCTCACAACCCTCACGAGGGGGATGAACGAGAAGAACAGGATCACCGGGAGGATGATGGCCGTCATCAGGCAGTAAGCCCGGGCAAGCCTCCAGATGAGCGTGGTGGTTCCCAGTGCAGCCGCTGACCACATGCTGAGCAGCATAGGTGATGAGGCGACGTATCCGGCGGCGGAGCCGACCAGGGTCAGCACGGTGATCTCCGTGAGGGATGCGGTGACGACCTGCCAGTTGTGACTCCCCAGGGCCTTGAGGGCAGCCATCTGCTTGCTCCGGGTGATGGTGAGCACGTAGAGATTCCCCACGAACAACACCGCTGCGAGGGAGACCGCGATCATCACCAGCACCATGTCGAACCAGTCAGGGCTTGCCGGTGTTAACGGGGCAGGAGCGCGAGGATCAGCATAGCTTCTCAAAATATCTTCGGGGGGCACGGCAACGGCCGGGTAGGGAAGCAGGTCGGACAGCGAGACAAGCTCCTCGGCTGTGATCACCGATGCTCTCGGGAGGGCCTCCCGCAGGCGATCCGCTATCACGTTGACCTGGGACATGTCCGAAACCACGGCCAGGTACTCGGTGGGTGCCGCCCACTCCTGGCTGCCGGTCAGGCTCAGAAGCCCGTCGAAGGTTTCCTCCGTGACCCACACCTCGGGTAGGGTGAAATAGAGGTCTTCGGTGATGTAACGGCCCGGAATTGGATCACTGTCCCCGAACCGGTCGACGACGCGAAGGCCCTCTGACATGAGAGCTTCCGCCGTCCAGCTGATGCTTCCGGTCTGAAACTCCATGTGCCCGACCACCTCCAGCTGCACCTGCACTCCGTCTGGATCCTCCCCTCCGGGCAGGATCAGCTGCAGGTTCCCGCCAACGGGCGTAGTATCATGCTGACGTATCGAGGGAGAACCGGCTCCCATCACCGGCCTCACTCCGTCCCAGCGGTCATAGGCGTACTCCGATGCATCTACCGTCGCCGATTGCACCGTGTATACATCGATGACGCAGACGCTGCGGCCTGCATCATCCTCCGTCAGCTCTCTTCCATCCACCACCCGCGAGGAAACTCCATAGTGATCATCGATCAGGGCCGGCCTGGACCTCACCTGCACCCACCATTGCCCCTGCCCGGTGAGCATCCTGGCGGGAATTGTTCGGTAGGCTGAGGCATGTAGGACCCCTTCAACGCTCTCTATGAGGTCCAGCGGATCATCGAGGTCCACCTCGCGTCCCACGAGGCCGCCATGTATTAGCTGGGGGAAGAAGTAGGAGAGAAGCCCCGGATTATCAGGTGCGCGGCGTACCATTCCCCAGGTCCCCTCTGCCGGAGCAGCTGACCCGAATATGCCCAGGGTGGCAGGCACGATGACGATGTCACCTCCCAGGACGGCCCTGGTCTGCAGGTGGGAACCTGGTGGTACGCCCTGGGCCACTACGAAGGCGACAACCAGGACCATGGTGGCAAGAGCAACGCTGACGATTGCGAGCATGCTGCGCCTGAGATTACGTACTGCTGCCAGTAGACCGAGCCGGATAAACATGGCCGGTCACCCCCTCACTGTGCCTCCACTGAACTGTATTTCCGTACTGAACCCCTCCGTCCACGGATGGACGGAGGGGTCAGGCATCCATTGCTCACAAAACCTTTCGGCGTCCTAATCTTTATTCCTTCTATGATCTCATGGCGCTTTGGGTGTCATCGAGCAGGTAACATGCTGACCGCTCATGGACGCCCGGGGGGCCTATAGGAGGCCCTGGGGGAACATACCCCGTTCTCTACAGTAAGCCAGGAGCCCGCCGGTCCGCAATAGCTTCAGGGCGAAGGAGGGGACGGGGGAGCATGTGACATCTGATCCCCGGGTGATGTTTCTCACCGTGGGCTCCTGTTTCAACAGGATGCTCAGTTCGTCGCCTTCCTGTATTCGTCCCTTCTGAAGCCTCAGGACAGGCAGCCCGGCGTTGATCGCGTTGCGGAAGAAGGTACGTGCCGTTGACTGGGCGATGATGCAGGAGATTCCGGCTGCCATGATGACGTCCACGGCGATTTCCATGGCCGAACCGCAGCCGAAGTCTGCACCGGCTACGACGATGTCACCTCGCACCAGTGGGTCATCGAGGGGTTGAGGCAGATCCTCGAGCAGGTAAGGCGTCAGCAGCTCGGGATCGGAGGTTTCGCGTTTTCGGTGGGAGCTGACGATGTAGTCAGTGTTCACCTCGTCGGGAAGAAGCCGGGCCCTTCCCCGCAGCTTGAGTCGAGTCACGATGCTTGCACCTGCCTCGGGTCGGTGATCCGACCGGTGATGGCGGAGGTGGCAACGGTGGGGGATGAGGCCAAGAACACCTCGGCCTCCGGGTTGCCCATTCGCCCCCGGAAGTTGCGGTTAGCCGTCGATATCACTCGCTGCCCGCTGCCCGGAACCCCGTTCACAGCACCGCAGCAGGGTCCGCAGCAGGGAGGGAGGGTCACCGCCCCCGCCCGGACCAGGGTTTCCATGTATCCCTCGCGGAGTGCCTGCAGGTAGACGGCCCGTGACGCAGGTGCCACCAGCAGCCTGGTGCCCTCGTGGATCCGGCGTCCGTCCAGCACCCTCGCCGCCTCCCTGAGATCACTCACGGTTCCACCCGCGCAGGTTCCCACGAAGCAGAGATCCACCTCCGCATCCCCGGCGTCTTGCACAGGAACCACGGAACGCGGTGAGTGGGGAAGGGCGACCACCGGGACCAGGGTCCCAAGGTCGAGATGGACCTCCTCAGCGTATGAGAGATCCTCCGGGATTCTTCCGAAGCTTGCACACGAGATGGCAGTCTTGGCTCCCCATTCGGCGGAGGTATTTGCCACGGCTGAAAGGTCATCCGGGGAGAGGTCGGAGGAGCCGCTGTGCATCTCGACGGCCCGGTACGAAGCATCGACGTCGTGCATCACCCGGTTCAGGTGAAGGGCCGCGTCCCTGCCCGTGGTGCCGGGGGCGAGGGTGCCCGTGAGTATGAGCCCGATGCTCTCGGGAACCCGGAACCACAGCCTACCGGTTGTCATGGCGACGGCCGCATCCGTTGAGCCTACGCCCACGGCCAGGGCGCCGAGGGCACCGTACGTCACCGTGTGAGAGTCAGCTCCCACCACCAGGTCACCGGGCCCGATCAACCCCCGTTCACCGAGCACCTGGTGGCAGATGCCCTCGCCTTCCTCTACGAGCAGGCACCTGGTGTCGCGAGCGAAAGCACGCATCCGCTGGTGAGTCTCGGCAACGACCGCCGTCGGGGCGGGTACGTAGTGGTCGATGACGAGGGCGACCCTGCTCGGGTCGAATAGGTCGGGGTCAGACCGACCCAGTTTCTCAAGGACCGATGTTGCTGAGGCGTCCGTCACGTACACCAGGTCGATGTTGGCGCTAACGTAGTCGCCGGCCGAGCAGCTGATACCGCAGTGGTCGGACAGGATGGACTCCGCCAGAGATCGAACCATTTTCACACCCCTCGCACGGTCGGTGAGTCCCGCTCTTACGGGCTCCGGTGCTGAGTAATTAGCCGGGGGGACGCTGCATCCCTTCCTCGTACCGGGTTCATGGAGAACACCGGTCTCAGAGGCGGTGTCTTAGGGTGCAGGGCTGGGGGGTCCGACGTAGAAAAGGGATGGTTACTACCGCGGCGCAGGTTCTCCCGGGAAGGGTGACTTCGGTATGAACACTGACAACCCGCAGCACGGATTGTTTGCACCCTCGTTGATGAAAGACATAAGATCAAGGTTCGCCTTCGCCGACCGGTGCCCATTCCTCGGGCCCAGGGATTTTCTGGATTCAGCCTCCGGCTCGCTGAGGCTGAAGGAGATCGCACGGGTTATGGAGGCCGAGGGGGTCCTGCCGGACCAGATCAACAGGGACACCCCTGGTTCACGGCACGTCATGGAGATGATCGCCCGGGGAGAGGAGGACGTGAGGATCTTTCTGGGAGCAGCGGGCGTCGTCGTCGGTGCCCTGACGGCGACTCTGGCCCTTTTCCGTACCATTGGAGACGCCGTGGCTCACTTCGACGGCTCTAATGTCGTGACCACCAGGCTGGATCACCCCGCCACGTACGACTCTCTGAAGCGGGCCGCTCAGATGCACGGCAGGGAGTTCCGCACCGCAGATCCGTGTCCCCTTACCGGCACCGTCGATGTGGATGCCATCACCGATCTCGTGGACGAGGAGACCTCGGTCCTGGCCTTCATACACGGATCCAACGTGACGGGAGCATACCTGGACGCAGCGGCGGTGGTTCGCGAGGCCAGGCAGATCAAGGAGGACATATGCGTGATCATCGACGGGGTTCAGTACGCTCCCTATGCACCCTCGGACGTCGCAGGCATCGATGCCGATGCCTATGTCATCGCCCCCTACAAGACGTATGGAAAGAAGGGTATAGCCTTCGCCCTGCTGTCTGAGAGGTTTTCTCGTATCCCGCACGGAAGGATCCTGGAGAAGCCGGCGGATGACTGGCACCTGGGAAGTGCCGATCACCTCAACTACGCGGCCTGGTCGGCTGTCGTGGACTACTTCAGCTGGCTGGGCG
>PWUB01000187.1 GCA_003563755.1 Clostridia bacterium | reverse complement strand
CTTCCCTGCAGCATGATGACGAAGCTGGGGAAGGCTATCCTTGATGTCACAGGTCCAGCGAAGGTATGATTAATATACCCCCTTAGGGTATATTCGAGAACGTGGAGGGTGCATTCTTGATGACTTCGACGACAGAGGAACACCCACTGGAGACGATACAGATCACCGTGACCGGTATGTCGTGCGCAGCCTGCGTGGCGTCGGTGAAAAACACCGTGGAGAGACTCGACGGCGTGCACAAGGCCGATGTGAACCTGGCCACCGGGAGGGCCGTGGTCACCCACGATCCCGCCCGCGTGAACGTCGACGACATCATGCGGGAGATACGAAGAGCGGGTTTCGATGCGGCCCTGCCGGCGAGAACAGCCAGGTTGAAGATCGAGGGCATGTCCTGCGCCGCCTGCCTGGCCGCGGTGGAACGGGCCATGGAGGGAGTCCCGGGTACCTCGGAGGTGAATGTGAACCTCTTCAAGGGCCAGGCGAGCCTCCGGTATGATTCGTCCCTCGTCGATACCGACGATATTCTCGACGCAGTGAGAAGCGCCGGCTATGATGCTTTCCTGCTCCGCGAGGATGAGGAGGGGCCCGATGAGGCGGAGAAGGACCGGGCGCAGGTGGCCCAGGCAAACGCGCGGATGAGGTACGCGTGGATCCTGACCGTTCCCATCATCGTGGCCATGGTACCGGAGATGTTCTGGGGGATCGCCTGGCCCACCCACATGACCCATCACGTGGGGATGACCATCCTGTCAGGGGCCGTCATACTGTGGCCGGGGCTTTCGACCCTGCGTTCGGGTCTGCGGTCCGCCCTGCACAGGGCGCCGACCATGGACACTCTGATATTCCTCGGAACGGTCTTCGCCCTCATCACCGGGCCTTTGAGTTTCGTCATGGACATCGCCAACTACGCGGGCGTCGGGGCGATGATAATGGCCATTCACCTGACCGGCCGCTCCATCGAGAGCCGGGCCCGGGGCCGGGCATCTCAGGCCATAAGGGAGCTCCTCGACCTGGAAGCGGATACGGCCTCGGTCCTGGTGGACGGCGAGGAAAGACTGGTCGAGGTCGATGAACTGGTGCCTTCGGACGTAATGGTGGTTCGACCCGGCGAGAAGATTCCCACGGACGGCAAGGTGGTAAGGGGTACCACCAGCGTCGATCAATCGATGGCCACCGGTGAGTCCATGCCCGTGACCAGGGGCGAGGGTGACGAGGTCATCGGCAGCACCATCAATGTCGAGGGACTCATCCACGTGCAGGTCACCCGGGTCGGAGGCGACACCTTCCTCGCCCAGGTGATCAAGCTCGTGGAGGAGGCACAGACCAGCAGGATTCCCATCCAGGCCCTTGCCGACCGAATCACCCACTACTTCGTCCCCGCGATCTCACTGTTGGCCCTGGTGACCTTCATAGCGTGGATGCTCCTGCCCGATCTTCTCGGGCCCATCGTCAGCGCCGCCGCGGGGGTCATCCCCTGGGTGAACCCGGAGGCATCCCAGCTGACCCTGGCCCTCTCTGCCATGATCGCCACCCTGGTCATTGCGTGTCCGTGCGCCCTGGGTCTGGCGACCCCGACCGCGCTCATGGTGGGTTCGGGAAAGGGTGCCCAGCATGGAGTTCTAATCAGGCGGGGTGAGGCCATCCAGGCCATGAAGAACATAGCAGTCATCGTCTTCGACAAGACAGGTACCATCACCCGCGGCGAACCCCGGATCACCGAAATCGTCCCCGCAGCCGGGGTGACCGAAGAGGAGCTGCTGACGCTGACCGCCACGGTCGAGAGGGGCTCCGAGCACCCCCTGGGGCGTGCGGTGGTACTGGAAGCCTCCGAGCGAGACATCGAAACACAGACCGTTGACGAGTTTGCCGCCCTCACGGGCCGCGGGGTTTCGGGAAGGGTCGGCGGACGACGAATCCTGGTGGGAACGGAGCGCCTGCTGGCCGAGCAAGATATCGGTCTTGACGACGACCTGGCCTCGGAGAAGGAGCGTCTCGAGGGCGAGGCCAGGACGGTCATGATCACCGCCGACGCCGACGAGGGCCGTAGCCTGGGTCTCATAGCAGTCGCCGACCCCCCCAAGGACGACTCGCGGTCAGCAATACAGAAGCTTCACGAGATGGGATTCGAGACGGCGGTGCTGACGGGTGACAACCGGCGAACGGCCATGGCCATGGCCCGGGAGGTGGGAATCGACCGGGTGGTGGCCGAGGTGCTCCCCGACGGTAAGGTGGATGAGATCCGGCGACTCCAGGAAGAGGTCGGCCCGGTGGCAATGGTGGGAGACGGCATCAACGACGCCCCTGCGCTGACCCAGGCGGACGTGGGCATAGCCCTCGGTACGGGAACTGACGTGGCCATTGAATCGTCGGATGTGACCCTGGTCAGGGGTGACCTCTCGGCGGTGGTGGCCTTCGTCAACGTCAGCCGGGCCACCTTCAGCAAGATCCAGGGTAACCTGTTCTGGGCGTTCTTTTACAACGTCATCGCCATACCGGTTGCGATGCTGGGCCTCCTGCACCCGGTGATAGCCGAGGCGGCGATGGCGGTCAGTTCCATAACCGTGGTCACCAACGCCAACCTGCTGCACCGGCTGGATCCCCGGCCTGAATATGAAAGATCCTCACCGGGTAGGCAGGAGCAGGGCGAAGGCTGACGAATCTAACCGGTACCAACTCGAAGGGCGGGAGGACAGTTGCAGTATCTACCTCTGGTCCCCGTCGCACTGGCCATAGCCTATGCTTTGTACGTTTTCGGCCGGCTCCGCGCCGGGGAGGCGGCGACTGAAACACCCGGCCCGCGCAGGAACGCGATCATCCGCACCCTCATGATCTCCCTGCTGCTATTGGCCGCAAGCTACTTCGCATGGTACATGCCCGCTTCGGTTCCCCAGGGGATCTGGGACCGGGCCGTGGGGATGGAGCAGCCAGAGTGGTTCGTCATCGAGGAACAACTGGGGCGGGGCAGCCCCCTGCACTGGCAGGTCGTATTCACCGGCACCTCCCAGCGGGATCAAAGCTGGGCCGAGGTGGTCTACACCTACAACCGCCTTAGCGGCTCGGACCACACACGGATCCGCGTGGGTACCGTGGCAGCTAGACAGGACCGCACCGCCGTCGCTGGAATCTGCCTGGCGGTGGCGCTGCTGGCAATGTGGGCGGGGTACAACCAGATCCGGCCCATCCGGGAGAACCCCTGAACGAAAACACGGCAGCAAATCCAGGCATGCAGTCGGTTCCCCGGTGGGTTTGCGGCAATACCTTCCCCGCGGCACACCGAGGAACGTGATCTACACCCTCAGAACTCCGTCGTTCCCGTGAAGCGCAGGCTCTCAAGGCGCAGGGCCGGAACCCTTATGCCACCGACACCCTCACCGCAAGTCAAAGATTCGGAACCGACGTGGGTCACCCCGTTGAGGGCCCGAACGTAGCTGTCGGTGAACCGGAGGTTCTTTACCGGCCCCACGATCTTGCCATTGCGGACCAGGAAGGTACCGTTGCGGGTCATGCCCGTGATCATCACCTCCCGCGGTTCCACCACCCGCGTGTAGTGAAAGGAGGTGACGAGAAGACCGAGGTCCGCCGCCTCGATCATGTCGGCGACCGTGGCATCTCCTGCGCCCAAGAACAGGTTCTGCGGCACTGCTGCGCCGCCGCCCCGGAAGGACCCGAAAGCGCGGACCACGGGAGCGTGCCCG
Organism: Clostridia bacterium; assembly: GCA_003563755.1. Next base: position 2,963 of record PWUB01000187.1, on the reverse strand, counting down.
GTGGATTTCCTGCTCTCGGCCGCGGCGGTGCTCTGGGTGTAAAGGGCCCCACTGGCAACTCCGGACTTTATGATATCGACGCGCTGCTTGTGTACGCCCTCGCCGTCGAAGAGCACCGGGCGGCCGCACGGGTCGGAACCATCGTCGTAGAGGTTGATCCTTTCCGACAGCACCCTCTCCCCCATGCGGTCCGACATGAAGCTCCTGCCCTCGCGTACTGACTCCCCGTCGGCGCCCAGCCGAGCGATGAAAGCCACCATGTCCGCCACGGCGTAGGGAAGGAGGATCACCGGGTAGTCCCCCGCGGGGAAGGGTTCGGGATTCCTGGACATGTTGCACCCGCCGGCGGCCTCCGAGGCCGCCCGCTCGGGGTCGACGTCCTCGAAGTGGGAGCCCTGCCGCTCACTGTATCCGTATCCTGTGCCGCGGATGGCCGTTATGCTGAGGTGACAGCCGGTCCGGGGATCGTAGGAGAGGAGGCCCTCGCTGTTGAGCGTCAGCCGCTCGCTGCACTCGGTTGTCACCCTGCCGAAGGGTCGGGGGCCCTGGGATTCGATGGTCCTGACTATGCGCCTGGCGGCATCGGTCCGCCACTCGGTGGCGCTTTCGGGGATTCTCTCGTCGTAACCTATCAGTTCATCACCGGCATAACCCATGCTCCTGTCCGGCATGGGGCGCTGCGGTCCCGGTGCGGCATATTCCAGGGCATCCGCCGCCCTCCGGACCGCCTCCTTCACCCTTTCGGGTCCGGGAGCGGGAAGGGTGACCTCACCGCGCCTGCGGCCCCGATAGACCCGGGCGGTGACGTAGACACCGTCCATGGAGATGTTCTGGTGAATCTGTCCCTCGGCAAAGCGGGTCAGATCGTAACCGTAAGATTCGAGGTGTATCTCAGCGGGTCGACGTCCCGCCTCCTTCAACCCAGCCTCGGCAGCACTCTGCAGCTTCTCCCTGCCCATCATGAGTTCTTCGCCCCCACCTTCAGTCCCCGGAACCGGGCATGAGAGCAGCCGTGGGCCACCCGGCCGTCCTGGGACGGTGTTCCCTTTCCGCAGGCATATCCCACGATTCTCCAGTCATTTTCGTCGGCCACAGCATCGCACCTGGCCCAAAACTGTGGGGTCATATCAGCGTATATCGGGTCCCTGACCATCTCGGTGATGCGGCCGTCCTCTATGAGCCAGCCGACTTCGGAGCCGAACTGGAAGTTAAGTCGGCGGTCGTCGATGGACCAGCTCCTGTTCTGGTCCAGCAGTATCCCCCGTTCCGTGGAAGCGATCAGATCCTCGTAGCTTATGTCTCCCGGAGCAAGGGACACGTTGGGCATACGTACCAGGGGAATGTGATCGTAGTTGTTCGCCCGCATGCAGCCGCCGGACCGGTCCAGTCCCAGCTCGTACGCGGTCTCCCGGGAGGTAGTCAGTCCCACCACCACGCCGTCCTTCACCAGGTCCACCCGCCGGGCCCGAACCCCCTCATCGTCGTATCGATAAGATATGCGGCTCCCCGGCAGGGTGGGGTCGGCGAACAGGTTCACGACCTCGGAGCCGAACTGAAATTCGTCCAGCATGTCGGGCTCAATGAAAGAGGTTCCGGCGAAGTCCGCCTCGTGCCCCAACACCCGGTCGGCCTCGAAGGGATGACCCACGCTCTCGTGTATCTGCAGCGCCAGCTCGTTGGGAGCGATTATGACGTCGGTGGTCATGTCAGGACAGGGACGCGCCGACAGCAGCTGGACGGCCTCGGAGGCCACCCGCGGTGCGTTACCGAAGAGGTCCCTCTCCTCGATCGTCTCCCACCCCTTACCCTGTATATCGTGCCACACGGTGCACGGGTAGGTTCTCACCTGGGTGTGCCCTCCACCCACGGCCATCGCGTAGAGACTGCCCCCGCTCTCCGTCAGCACCTGCCTGATCAGGCTGCCCTCGGTGCTGGCGAACACCTGGGTGTCACGTTCGAACACCAGGGTGGCGCGGGCAATGCGGACTCCCTCCTCCAGCATGGCCTTTGAACAGCGGGTGAGAAGGTCCAGTTTCTTCGCCGTGTCCACCGAGAACGGATCCACCTCCACGGGCCTGACCCATTCATCCACGTGGGGAGGCTCCGGGGCCAGCTGCACCGGGTACTTGCGGACAGCGGCACCGGAACGTGCCACCTCCACCGCCCGCTTCACGCATCTCTCGTACGAAGCCTCATCCATCCGGTTCGTGGAGGCGAAGCCCCATCCTCCGTCGGCGATGACCCTCACACCGACGCCCAGATCATCGCTGGAGTTGAAGTTCTCCACCTCCCCGTTTCTCACGGAGATGAGTTCCCTCTCCCTCTGCACGACCCGGCAGTCGGCATACGAGGCCCCTGCACCTCCCGCCATCTCCACGATTCTACGTGCCAGATCTCTCACAGCTCATGCCCCCATCCATGACTCCAACCTGTCGGTCACATCCGGGCGAACCGCAGGACTCATATTCAGTCTCACCTCTGGTCTCTTTCTCCATCCACCGCCTGAATCCTCGCATTTGGTAGTGAGAGTGTGCCCGACACCATCTTTACTGCGAGGGAATCACGCCCCGAGCGGGAAATATGTAGTCACACAGGCAGAGCAGCGGAAGGGTGAGTACTAATGCGGGAATACTTGTGGAAAAAACTCAAGCGGCTCACGGAAATCCCGGGGGTCTCAGGCCACGAGACAGCGGTCGTTCGTTTCCTCCGGGACGCGGTCCGTGAGCATTCGGACACCGTGGAGGTGGACGCTCTCGGCAATGTCTTCGCCCTGAAGAAGGGGGGCGGGGAGGGTCCGCGGCTCCTGGTGGCCGCCCACTCCGACCAGATCGGCGCCGTCGTGCGGTACATAGACCCCAGGGGTTTTCTGCGCATCGAGAGAATAGGTGGTACCCTGGACAGCCTCCTGGTGGGGCGCAAGGTCCGGGTGGGCGATGTCTTCGGCGTGATAGGGGTGAAGGCCG
>PWUB01000177.1 GCA_003563755.1 Clostridia bacterium | reverse complement strand
ATTATCTGGTTGCATCCACCGAAGCTGACAGACACGGAGTCTATTGTCGACGAAGATCCTTACCGACCTCATAGGCAGGTGCTATCACCTCGCCCACCCTGAGATACTGCGCCTCCGTCGGGCTCAACAGCACGGGATCGACTCGCGAGATGGCGATTTTGCCATCGACGAAGCACTCTTCATCCACATAGGTCTGCACAATCTCACCGTAGCAGGCCAGCATGTCTCCCAGTTCATGCACCCCAACCAGCCGACATTCCATGCTCACCGGACACTCCTTTATCATGGGCACGTCTCGCTGCTCGCCGTAGAAGGTAGTGAACACCCGCGACTTGTCCACTTCACGCGCCGAGACGATGCCCACATAGTCGGTCTCCGCCACCTGCCGGCTCGAGGGGATATTGACGCTGAACCCGCTGCAGGATCGAATGCGTTCATAGGTGGCGCTCTGACTGCCGATGCCCACCGCAATGGTCGATGGAGGCCCCCCTATCATGCCGCAGTATCCGACGGTCATGTAATTTACGCCCCCTTCTACCTCCGTGCCGACAATCACGGTGGGAAGGGGAAAGAGCAGGGCCCTGGGTCCGCAGGTTCGCTTGGACATGTTGATCATACCTCCGTTTTCCCTGGTGTCTTCAATCGGTGATTCTTGAGACTCTGCATTATCACCTGCTGCCTTCGCCGTCACCGGGGATTATCCCCCAGGGCCCCGGGGTTGCACCAGCAGCTGTTCGGGACCCTGGCATGTACCAGTTACGTGGACCTCAGACCCACTCAAAAGAGTCGCCTGCACATCGGTGTATCCGGGCGCACAATCCATCAGGGGGCGCCCGTGCTCTCGGGTCGCCCCCTTTCCGCCACAAATCACCAGTGAGGCGTCATCAGATCGTCATGACCACCAACAGGCCGTGATATATCATGAGCAGCGCATAAGCTGAGAAGGCCAGCCATACCAGGCGGAGGATCCCGGGTCGAGTCCGGCGTCTCAAAAGCCATATTCCCCACAGGACCAGGGGAACAGCGACCAGCTTGACGAGGGGAAAAAGAGGCGTCTCAATGATCGCGGCAACAAGGGGATTGGCCTCCTCAAACCCCAGGTTCAGGGCGCGGAGGGTCAGAAGGTAGTCCAGTACGTTGAACGTACCCACCAGGACTAGTACGGCCTTGAGAGAGAGCATCGTATCACCCCCGGGCGAGACTGATCCAAAGCTCAATGCCGTCACACCGGGGACGGAAGGGCCGCCTGCTCCGGGTGCCCCCACCCCTGCAGACGGGACCCGGCATTGCACCCGGTCCTACCGCGGTCCGCCCCGGTGTGTACGGCATACTCCGGCATTTTCGCTATCCGTCGATCTGTAGATTCCTGCCCCGAGAACGTCCTTCTTTCGGCAGATCCACGGTCAGGACGCCGTTTTCGAACCTGGCCCGTGCCTCCTCGGGTGAGATCGGTGAGGGCAGCGAGAACGTACGCTGGAAGCTGCCCCGGTGCCGCTCTCTCCTGAGGTAGTTGCCCTCCTGCATCTCTTCGCGGTGTTCCTGCACGGCCTGGAGGCTGACGGACGTCTCAGTGACAGTGATGCTCAGATCGTCCTTGTTTATGCCTGCAACCTCGGCAACCAGCTGGTAGTGGTCGCCCCTGTCTTCGAGATCCGCCAACGGCGGACCCAGGATCACGACCCAATCACGGGTGAAGTCGAGATCCCCGGGGAACCGGTTCATTCCCCGGAAAGGTCTTCCTGGCACCAAGTAACTCATGTGTTCTTCCTCCCGCACATTTTTAGTTTACTCGGTAGATACCCTGCCCGTAACGACCGTACAAAAAACCTCGAAATGACCCGATACGCAACCCGCGAGAAGACGGGCCCATTCTCAGCGCAAAAGGTCCGTCACATCGGAGAAGCTGTAGGGATGCCAGTAACAGCAGAAGAAGACCGTGTCGGGCAGAGGCTCGAGGTTCGCTGAGAACATATAGCCGAACAGGAGGCGGAAACTGTTGACCGGTGTGATCGACGGATACAGCTGCTCCTCAATCTCCTCGGGAACGTGATAGGCATTGAGAATGCTGGTGCGCTCACTTATGAATTCGACGTCTGGGTCCGTCCATCCTCCGTCGCTCCTCTCGCCGAGGGAGGCAGTACCATGATCCGACTGGAGGATGATGATGGGCTCGGGGCCGGGCGTGGTCTCCAGGATGTCCGCGATCACCGCGATCACGCGATCGTTGACGAAGCCCAGCTGCTGCAGGTATGCATCGCGGTTCCTCCACACATCACCCGTCATCTCCAGCTCACCGTGCAGGAGCGGTTCCCCGTGGCGGTCGAAAAGATAGGGCGGATGGGGTGGCAGGATGTGGGCGAAGACGAACCTCGGTTCGGGGACCTCCTCTCCCACCCTGGGAATCCGTGAGAGCACGCAGAGAACACGCTTTCTCGCACCCGTACCCCCTACCACGGGCCCGAAAGGCGTAAGGTTGATGAGAGCTTCGGTGAACTCATCGCCCAGGCGCCCGCAGAGGTAGTTGGCGTCTGCCATGGGGTTGTGGATGGGGGGGCCCCACCCGGAGTTGAAATGGCAGAAGCTGTACCCGGCCTCGATCAGCGAGGCAGCCACGACGTTGTCCTGTATCAGGTGCCTGGGAACGCTGAGGTTCCGTGAACGCTCACCCAAAACCTCCTCCAGTTCTTGCAGGTATCTCATGTTCAGGGATGACGCCAGCGACAACATCGTCAACGGGTAGTTGCTCCTGCTCTCATCAGCGACGTAAAAGCCCATGTCCTCCAGGGACTTGATGAAGTAAGAGTTATCGTAGCCGTACACCTGCTGCAGGGTGTCCCGGGAGGGATAACCGTCGAGTATCAGGTAGTAAATGTCCGGCGGCTTATCGGAAACGATGAGGTTCACGGTCCGCGTCCCGCCGGTGAGCGCTTCATGGCGCCTGAGATGCATTTCCCCCACCACGATCCTCGCGGACATCGTGCCGACGGTGATCACGAGGAGAATGGCCCCGACGATGTTCAAGAACCTGCCGGTCATCTCCAGGTTTCGTTTCGTGGTGAGAAGCCACCGTGTGATGGCAACAAAGATACCGACCCACAGGATCAACAGAGGATAGTACCGCCCTGCCTCGGGGGTGGCGACCCTGGTACCCGTGACCGCGCTATGAACACGCCCGAAGGAGAACAATAGAACCCAGAACAGGGTGGCCACCGGGGCCGCGCGCTCCGCACTCGAGACCAGCCGCCGCGCCAACATGTAGGACGCCGCGGCCAGCACCCCGACCACGGCCAGGGGCACGATCACGAAGCGAAAACTCACCTGTCCCACGTTGTGGGAGTACAAAAACAGCACCGCATACACGGGAAGCAGGAGGGGGTGGTAGTTCTTCTTCACGTTCGGCCCCTCCCGCGCATAAGATAAAGGATGCGCTCGGAATCGGGTACGGTGTCAGCCCTTTGCACCTCGAAGTGCCGACCGAATGCCTTCTCGAACCCCTCCCTGTGGTACTCGGAGAAGATGTCCCTCCGCGAGCTGAGCATGGTGCGGACCCGCGGATCCTCCCTGGGGACGAACTCCACGATCAGATCCCTACCCACCAGGGCGAAGTACTCGGCGAGCTCGGGTAGGGGGACGTTGTTTCCGATGGCCAGGTGGTGAACCAGGGCCAGGGCCATCGCCGCATTCGCGGGACCCCGGGAAGAAAGGGAGTCGCGCTCCCGGTTCGCCCATCCCACATCGGGGCTGGGATTGCAGAGATCCACCCACAGGGGCAGCACATCACATCCCTGGTGGGCAGTCTCGCGGTAGTTGAGCTGAACGCACGCCGGATCGGCATCCACCGATACCACCTTCGCCCCATCCCGGGCGGCCAGTCGGCTGAAGACCCCGACGTTGGAGCCGAGATCCCACACCGTGCCGGGACGGATGCGATCCAGATACTCTCTCACCAACCGCTTCTTCTCAGCGAAGCCCTCGTCGCTGTACGAGCCCCCGTCGTAATAGTCGCTCCACGCACCCCTGGGTCTCCATTTCATACTCCTCACGGCTGATACAAGGCTGTCCACCAACCCCTGCAGGGACCTCCTCGAGACCCTCCTCTCGGGGGCGCCGCCCGAGGCGAATCTGCTCTGACCGGCTGCATGAAGGTGGATGTGCAGGAGGGTGGACAGGGAAAGCCAGCTTCGCCGGGGAAGGGTACGGCTGGCCACCGACAGCGGTATCCCGTCTATGTGCGCCAACAGCATTCGGCCCAGGGCGATGTCGACGCGCGACATCAGGGCCAGGGGGGCCAGGAAGTGCTGGCAGAACTGGCGGTACCCGGGCCAGGGGCGTCCCTCCTCGTACACCTCGAAGGACAGGGTATCGATGAACAGCGGACGGGTCCCCTGGAACTGCACGTTGAAGGCGCTGGCATCCTTCAGGATCATGTCGTACTCCAGGGCCCGCTCCTGGATCTTGAGGGTAAGCAGGGCTGCATCCCGCAGGGCATCGAAGCTCCACTCATAGGGATACGAGATGAAGGGCACCCGCTGAGGACGCAGCACGGCGTGGGCCCGGGATCCGTCCGCGGGCTCGGCATCAACCTCGCGGTGTGCTACCAGCAGGTCCTCCTCCACCAGTTCCTCGTACAGTCCGGAGTCCATCAGGTGTTCATAGTTGAGTCGGTACTCCCGGTTGACCTGCCGGTACAGGACCCCTTCTCTTTCGAACAGAAAGCCGCTGGGATCGCGAAAGGAGGCGCGATGCCTACTCATCGCTGCCCCCTGTCAGAGTACGGAAGTAGTCGATTATGCGCTTCCAATACACCTTCACGGTGAAAGCCGCCCCGACAAACAGAGCCAGAAGCACCTGGAAAAGCTGGCTTCCGGTCCCAGGGTCGAGATAGGCGTGTACCTTTCCCGGGATGATCGCTGTGATCAGGATGGCCACCAACACCGCTCTGAATACTGTCATGGCGATGGTCGCTCCTCTCCCCTCGTAGCGTTCTCGGGTGATGCATTCCATCCCATCCCATCCCGGAGCTATGCCCCCGGATGTGATCACCGTACCGCCCCGTCTCTTTCGATACGGGACGCGGTGAAAAGACGAAGTCACCGTCTCCAAGGGTGAGACCGGTGACCACCCTCAGGGTACCATGGAGGGCGGAGCACTGCCCAGCTCAACGGCCGACGACAGCTTATCCATGGGTAGCCATGAGAAATCTACGCTCTCTCACCTCCATCAGGAGCGGGTTGCAAAGCTGCCGAACACGCACAGGGCATCCTTGGATCCGAAGTCCCGTTCCTTCATACCGACCATTTTGCGATCAATTCCGGCCAATGGGTAGCACACATTGGGCTAGCTGTGCTACACTACCATCGATCCCTGACGTATTGGAGGCAAAATCATGACATCGACCAAGACAATCACCTTCACCAGCCTGTTCGTTGCCCTGGGAATACTGACACCCATGGCCTTTCACTACGCCGGGGGACCGGCGATGGGCAGGCTGTTTCTGCCCATGCATATCCCCATCTTTCTCGCAGGTTTCCTCGCCGGACCCATAGTTGGAGTAACCGCCGGCCTCATCACACCCGGGTTGAGCAGCTTGCTGACAGGCATGCCGCCTCCAATACCCACGGCCGTGATGATGACCTTTGAACTGGGCGTGTTCGGGCTCCTCGCGGGACTGCTCTTCTTCAGGATGAGAGTTAACCTCTGGCTGTCACTCATCGTCTCCATGCTAGCTGGCAGGCTGGTATATGGAGTCCTTGCGTTTTTCGCACTGCCCCTGATGGGGCTCGAGCAAGTTCCCCTGTGGGCACCCATAACCGTGGGATTGGTGAACAGCTGGCCTGGTATCTTGATTCAGCTAATCCTGATTCCTCCCCTGGTGAAAGCAGCCCAAAGCATCGGCGTGTTCGCAGATATCGGTGCGCAGTTGGACAGGTAGTCAAATGGGCCGGCTAGGTCGGGGACAGACTAACGTCAGACTCTCCCTCCCACCCATATCAGGCCCTCCCTGTGGTGGGAGGGGGATATACTCGCCGGCGGTGATACGGCAGGCAGGAACATGCCAAGATCCTGGTGATGCCACGAAGGAAAGGGGGTCGAGCGGGATGTGCAATGTCACCATATACAGAGGTAAGATATCGGACGAGAACAAGCTGTGGGAGGATGTATCCGAGTACGAGATCCTCCTGGATGAGGGCAAGGTCCACGCAAGAAGGATGATGGGCGAGAAGAAGGTCTTTGCGGTACAGAACAGCATCAGCTGGGATGCGCGCAAAGACGCCCTGATAATCTGATGACCGAATGCTCCAGATCAGGCCGCCTGCCCCGGTACTGATCTGGAGCAGTCGCTCGTCGGGTGATATGCCCAGGAGAGGGGAGGCACGGCCGTTGGAAGAGATGGAGTACAAGTCCTTTCTCGCAGAGCACGCCCGCGACGTACTGCCCCGGGTCGGCATCACCGAGGGAAGCACCATCCTGGATTTCGGCTGCGGATCCGGAGACTACGTGATTCCCGCTGCCCGCCTGGTCGGCAGCGGCACGGTCTACGCCCTGGACTCAAACGCTGAGGTCCTTGAGACCGTACGAACCCGATGCAGCCAGGCCGGACTTAAAAACGTTGAGATGATACAGTCTAGCGATCTGGACACCCGCCTTCCCACCGCGTGGGTGGACACGATACT
>PWUB01000015.1 GCA_003563755.1 Clostridia bacterium | reverse complement strand
TACTCTCTCAAGTATAACTGCAGCCCTCGCGCAAGGGAAGGAGTGCCTCATCCTGCCCGGGACAGGGTGAAGGTGAAGGTACTGCCTTCACCGGGCTCGCTGTGGACCCAAATTCTCTGCCCATGAGCCCGCACTATCTCCCTGCATATGGCCAGCCCGAGGCCAGCACCGCCTCTGCGCGCACCCTCTCCCACCTGTACGAACTTGTCGAAGATACGATCCTGGGCCTCCCTGGGGATTCCCACCCCGGTATCTTCAACGGAGATAGCAACGCGGGTCCCCTTCTCCTCCGCCCTCACCGTGACCGTAGCCCCTGCATCGCTATAGCGTAGGGCGTTGCCGACCAGGTTGGATATCACCCATCCGATCTTGGTAGGATCGGCGGTGACCCTGGGCAGAGCGTCGATATCACACACCCTCAAGCAGACTCCCGCATCCTCCGCCTGACGCCAGAACGGATCCAGGACCTGCTCGAGGAGCTCCCCCAGCACGACGGGCTTTACCTCCATGGTCACGCTGCCCGATTCCATCCGCGACAGATCGAGCAAGTTGTTGACCAACTCCAGCAGCCGTTCAGAATCCGCCGCCATCTCGCCCGAGATCTCATCGAGGTCCTCTATGGAGGTGTCGCACTCCTCTGCCTCGCGCACCTTCTCAGCCAGGAGGGCTGCGTTCATGGACAGCGAGGTCAGGGGGGTCCGGAACTCGTGGGTAACCGTGGACATGAAGTCCGTCTTCATCTCTTCCACCTCGTGGTAGTGGGTTACATCCCTGAAGTTCGCCACCGCACCAACGACGGCACCGTCATCCCTGACGACGGGCGACACCGCCAGCTCGTAGTAGCGTCTCCGGTCACCTTCCTGGCACACCCACCGGTTCTCCGGGCCGTGCAGTTCCACTGTCTCACCCTCGTCCATGCTGGTCTTTACAGCCTCAAAAACCCTGTCATCTCCGGTGTGCTCAAGGATGTGTCCCTGAATCCCGTCCGGCGACATGTTGAAGAGCCGCCTACCCGTCTGGTTCGCAATCAGAAGGTGATGCTGATCATCAGCAACGAGAATGCCGTCGGTGATGCTCTCCACTATGGCCCGTGATCTCTCTCTCTGGGACTGAAGCTGAGTTATGATACGCTCATCATAAGAACGCAGCCTGTTGATCATGTCGTTGACCTCGCGGGCGAGTTCACCCATTTCTCCCGGTTTCTCCGCTGCCTTCAGGTTGCCGACGCTGCCGGGCTCAATGTTACGAACGAGCTCGGTCAGCTCCCGCGTGGGAGTGATGATGAGATGCGAAATGTAAAATGATGCACCGCCGGCGAGCAGCAGAGCGAGAACCCCCGTCAGTATGGTGGATCTCACGGCCCTTTCACCCAGGTGATCCGAGGACTCCCGTGCGGCCAGCATCGATTCGTGGTTGATCCTCAGGAGCCCTTCTACTTCCTCCTCAAGGCTCTTGAGCCTCGGGTACATCTCCGCAAGATAATGCGGGAGGCGCTCTCCCGGATCGCGCATGGTCCTCATTACCCCAAAGGCCTCAACATACTCCTGGTATTGCTCCTCGATGGCCTTTACGATGGATCTTTCATCGGGAAGGGTGACGTTGTCCTCGGCCCTACCCAACCACTTTACAAACTCGGTCTGAAAGGCATGAAAGTCGCCACCCGTGTCGTCGTGCCCCAACAGATATAGGAGGACGGAGCTGTCCTGCCTTTCCATCGCCATGATCATCCGCTCGGCTGCCGTTACGCTTCGATAGTTCTCCGCCATGATCTTGTTGATCGACGATGTCAGACGCTCGATGTGGTTCACCGAGGTTATGCTGACGATCAAAATCAGAGAAGCGAGGAGTAGGTAGCCGAAAGCCACTTTACCGCGTAGGGTATTCAGCATGCTGTACCACCTCCGCTGCCACTTCGTGTCGGCATTCAGCCTCATATAACAATATACCATAGCACAGTCGCGTCACGTCGACGGGCAGGGGGATCACCGCCCGTCAAAGCCACCTCTATGACGGCAGTCCGGGCATTGTCGCAGAGGATATCCGCTGCACCCGCGCCTGGACGATCGAGAAACCTGGGAGGATGGCGTCGATCTTCATGCTGGAGTGCTGCGGTAGCACCGTCGCTCGCTCGCACCCGTTCAGATCAGCCCGATCAACAGGGTTTTGGCCCGGCCCCTCCGAATTTGTCGGGTGTACAGGTGATACTACCGGGTACAGCGCGCATCACCCCGCTACCAACACTGCAGAGGAGATGATTCACCGTGAGCCGACCCGTGAGGATCGTACCCCATGACCCGGAGTGGGCTGACCAGTTCATACTGGAGCGCGAGCGGATATCCCGGGTCCTCAGACGTCGGGTGTCAGTGATTGAGCACATTGGCAGCACCGCCGTGGCGGACCTGGCTGCCAAGCCCATAATAGACATCATGGCAGAAGTGGCAGACGGCTGTACGGCCAAAGACTGCCTCCAACCTCTCGAGGAGATCGGCTATACCAGCGTCAGAGAGCAGCCCGGGATTTGTCACTGGCACTACTGCATCAGCAAATCGGGCGCGGATCTCAGTTTCCACCTGCACCTTGTAACCCATCCGAGCCCGCACTGGGACCGTCATGTCCGCTTTCGTGATTACCTTCGCACCCACCCGGAGGCAGCAGAACAGTATGCTCGGCTGAAAATGCGGCTGGTTCGTGAACACGCCGCCGACCGCCAGGCCTACACCGAGGGCAAGACCGCCTTCGTACAAAAAATTGAGGAGCTCGCACATCCCGAAGGAGGGTGACTTGCGTCGGCGGCGAATACCAGTTAGCGGAGGTGCTGATATCAATGAACCGTGACCAGAAAGTGATGCGACGATGCCTCGAGCTGGCCCGCCAGGCCAGGGATGCCGGTGACGAACCCTTCGGGGCGGTCATCGTCGACGCTGACGGCAGGGTGCTCAGCGAGGGTAAAAACCGGGAAGCAACTGAATCCGATGTATCCTGGCACGCGGAGATGGAAGCCATAAGAAACCTCACCACCTCGCGGGAAAACACCTCTTTACAGGGGATGACCCTGTACACGAACGGCCAGCCCTGCCTCATGTGTTCGGCGGTCATACGATTCACGGGCATATCCCGGGTCGTCTTCGGGGCGGAGTCCCGGGCACCGTATCGGACCCATCCCCATCCCCTCACCGATCCGGAGTTCGGCGACCTGCCGCCTCCCAAGGTGGAGGGCGGGCTCATGGCCGAGGAGTCCCTTGAAGTCCAGGGCAGGGAACCGGACGGAGGGTTATGAGCTCTCTATAGGTACTTCGCCGGAATCGACGAGCTCCCGGATGCGGGCCTTTAGGGCCAGCCTGGTGTTGAGGGATGGGTCCTCAAGCACCTCATCGAGAAGCCGGTTGAGGATCCTGCCCACGCCTGGGCCCGGGTCCAGGCCCCCGACCCGCATGACGTCGTGTCCATCCACGGCAAGGTCCTTCAGGCTGAAGGCGGCGTCCTCCGCGAGGACCCGATCGACCCTCTCGAGGAGCCGGAGGGTTCCCCGGGACAGGGGGGTGTCCTTGGTTCCCGAACCCTCGCGGTCGGCGGTCCTCAGCGCCACCAGGTCATCCATGTTCGCGACGCCGACCCTGTTTACGAGGCGCCTGATGGCTGCATCCTTCATGTCCGGGTAGTGGTGAAGGGCCATGTGATGCCGTATGAGGTGGGTGACCCGGTCGATGGTGCGGTTGTCGTACCGGAGGCGGACCAGCATCCGGCGCGCGACCGCGGCCCCGACAACGTGGTGGTTGTAAAAGTGGCGCATGCCCTCGGCGTCCGTGGACAGGCAGCGGGGCTTGGCGACATCGTGAAGGAGGGCGGCCAGGCGAAGGCTCAGGTCCGAAGTCTCCCTGGCCATCGCCCCCAGGGTGTTCAGGGAGTGCTCCCAGACGGTGTAGGCGTGGTGAGGATTCTGCTCCACGCCGACCCCCTCGCAGAGCTCCGGCCAGAACCGCTCCAAAAGGCCCACCTTCCTCAGCAGCTCGATGCCCCCTGCTGGGTCGGTCGACGACAGGAGCCTGTCCAGCTCCGCACGCACCCGCTCGACGGACACGCCGTCGACGAGAGGGGCGTTCTCCTCCAGGGCATCCATGACTGATTCGTGCACAGAAAATCCGAGCTGGGCCGCGAACCGGACGGCCCTCACCATGCGCAGGGCATCCTCGCCGAAACGCTCGGCGGGGTCACCCACGGTGCGGATCAGCCCCCGGGCCATATCGCCGAGGCCCCCGAAGGGATCCGTGAGGCATCCCCAGCGGTCCATGGCCACGGCATTGATGGTGAAGTCGCGTCGGCCCAGGTCCTCCTCCAGCTCCCGGGTGAAGGCCACCCAGTCGGGATGTCGGTGGTCCGAGTATTCACCCTCTGTGCGAAAGGTGGTGACCTCCACGTGCCGCCGGGCGGTGACGACCGTGACCGTTCCGTGCTCGACTCCCGTGGGAAGGGTGCGGCGAAAGACGCCCATCACCTCGCGGGGGGTCAGCGAGGTGGCGAGGTCCCAGTCATCCGGACGGCGTCCCAGCAGGAGATCCCGAACGGACCCTCCCACCGCGTAGGCCTCACCGCCGGCGGCCGAGATCCGCTCCATGACCCGTCGCACACCGACGGGCATGAAGGCATCCACGTACCACCTGATCCAGCTCCGGCGCGCCAGCAGCTCGGCGTACCTCAATTCCTGGGCGCGGTTCAAAATCCTCACCTCACAGAAAGTGGGAGCTCCCTGGCGGCCGCTCCCACCGGTTCACCTTATCTTCAGCCCGGGTGACCCGCTCAGGTTTCGCACCAGCGGGCGCCCATGTCACCAACTCCCCGGAACATGCAGAACCCGCCCCTGTCGTCGCAGGTCATGTCCGTGCCCGACACGGCGCGACCGGGGAAGGTTTCACCGTCGCCGTCAGCCACGTACTCGGAGCTTTCCTCCTCGTCCTCCCGGGAGGTCTCCTCCGACTCGCCCATCACTTCGCGCACGATCTCACGGACCTCTTCACCCTCCAGGGTCTCCTTCTCCAGGAGCACCCCGGCCAGCTTCTCGAAGGCGGGCCTGTGCTCGACGAGGAGTTCCCGGGCCCTGTCATAGCAGCTGGCGATGGTCTTTCTTATCTCGCGGTCGATCGCCGAGGCGACTTCCTCGCTGTAGTTTCGGCCCCGGGTTATGTCTCTGCCGAGGAACGGATTGTCCATCTTGTCACCGTAGGTCAGTGGGCCGAGCTCCTCGGACATACCGTATTCGGTGATCATCTGGCGGACCATCTTGGTCGACTTCTCGAGGTCGTCCTGGGCCCCGGTGCTGATCTCGGAGAAGATCAACTCCTCCGCGGCCCGTCCCGCCAGGGCCATGGTCACGCGGTCCAGGATCTCACCCTTGGTGACCAGGTAGCGGTCTTCCAGGGGCATCTGCAGCACATACCCCAGGGCACCGCCGCGGGGTATGATCGAAATCTTGTGAATCGGGTCAGCGTTGGGAAGCAGATCGGCGACCAGGGCGTGCGCGGCCTCGTGGTAGGCGACGATCTCCTTCTCTTTCTTGCTTATGACCTGACTCTTCTTCTCCGGCCCGCCCGCCATTATGCGGTCGATGGCCTCCTCGAAGTCCTGCATCCTGACCTCGGTCTGGTTCTTGCGGGCTGCCAGTAGAGCGGCCTCGTTAACCGCGTTCTCGATGTCTGCCCCGGTGAACCCGGGGGTCCTCCTGGCCAGCACCCCCACCCGCACGTCCTCCTCGAGGGGTTTGTCACGCAGGTGGATCTCGAAAATCCTGCGCCGCCCCTCCAGGTCGGGCCGGTGTATGGTGAGCTGCCGGTCGAACCGCCCGGGGCGCAGGAGGGCGGGATCCAGAACATCCGGACGGTTGGTCGCGGCCATGATGATGATACCCTCGTTTATTCCGAATCCGTCCATCTCCACGAGCAGCTGGTTGAGAGTCTGCTCCCTCTCGTCGTGGCCCCCACCGTATCCGGCTCCCCGCTGTCGTCCCACCGCATCTATCTCGTCGATGAAGACGATGGCGGGAGCGTTCTTCTTGGCCTGCTCGAACATGTCCCGGACCCGGGACGCACCCACGCCGACGAACATCTCAACGAAATCGGAACCGCTTATGCTGTAAAACGGCACATCCGCCTCGCCGGCAACGGCACGGGCCACCAGGGTCTTACCCGTACCGGGCGGGCCCACCAGGAGCACTCCCTTGGGAATCCGGGCTCCGATCTTGATGTATTTCCGTGGGTTCTGCAGAAAGTCCGTTACCTCCTCGAGCTCGGTCTTGACCTCGTCTATGCCGGCCACATCGTCGAAGGTCACCTTGGGAGCATGTTCAGGGGTGTGCAGCTGGGCCCGACTCCTGCCGAACTGCATGACCCGGTTACCGCCGCCCTGGCTCTGCTGCATGATGAAAAAGAAGGCGGCTATCACCAGCAGGACCGGGAGGAAGCTGGTGAGCAGCGCCATCCACCAGGTACCCGTCTCGGGTTCGTGAATCTCGTGGCTCACCTCGTGCTGGCGCAGAAGGTCCAGGAGCATAGGATCGTTGGTGGGCACCGTGGTCTCGAACCGAGCACCGTCCTGCAGGGTTCCCCTGGCGAGTCCCGTGCCCGCCGTCTGGTACGTTATGTCCACCTCGGCCACTCTTCCCTCCTGTACCAGTCTCAGGAACTCGGAATAGGAGTACTCGG